>JAOAHJ010000007.1 GCA_026415295.1 Spirochaetota bacterium
CTCTATAAGTATTCAAATTAGGAGTATTACAAAAAATCGTTACAAGAAAAATCTTATTTTGATTATTTAAAATATTTCCCAATTTAATTTAACTAATTTATATTTTTTATATCCTTCTTTTAATTATATTATATATTAAAATCTCTTTTTTTAAAAATATTTAAAATTTATAAAATTTATTTGTATACTTTCTTTATTTATATTTTTTAATTTTTATTTCAATTAATTTATTATAATTATTTTATTTCTAATTTTCTATTATTTAAAATATTAACCTAAAATAATTTTCGATATCAACTCAAAATGATAAGTCCCTGCAAAATTATCAAGAAATACCAAATTATCAATATTATAACCATTTCTATTTAACTTTGAAAAATCCCTTACAAAAGTAGAGGGATTACAGGAAATATAAATTAATTTTTTAATTTTTTTTTCAATAATTCTACTTATAAGCCTTTCTGTTAAACCACTTCTTGGTGGGTCTACCAACAAAATATCAATATCTTCAACATGGTCTATTGCAATTTCAGCATCCATTTGGATAAAATTAATAAAAGTATTATTTTTAAAGTTGTTAATTTTTGCATAATCTATAGCTTTTTTTGATATTTCATATGCATAATAGTTAGAAATCTTTTTATTAATAAATATAGGAATTGAAAAAAAACCAACTCCGCAATACAATTCAACAAAATTATTTATTTTATCATCACCAATAATTTCTAAAACTTTCTCAATAAAGAGAGGATTTGTAAATTTATTTACTTGAAAAAAACCATCTATATCAAGTTCATAATAGTAATCTTTAACTTTATAAATAGCTTTTTCATCTTCTTTGTAACCTTTAAGACCTTTCAAAAAAATATCTATTCCATCACGAATCCTAAAACCCTTATTAAACAAAAGGATATCATCACTTAAGTTTTTTATAAATTCTCTAATTCTCTCAGTAAGAAAAAAACATATGTCATTTCTGAAAGGAATAACTCTCAAAGTTTTTTCTTTAAAAAAGCCAAGTTCTCCTTTTTCCGAAACTTTCAATTGAGCATTATTTCTATAATAGAATCTTGAAGGGGATTTAATAATTTCAAATTTCTTTTCATTTTCAAATTCATATTCAAGATGATTTCTAAAAAAAAGTTCTTTTAAAATTTCTATTTTTAGAACTATTTCATAATCATAATCTACATTTAAAAAATCGCATCCTCCGCAATAACCAAAAATATCACATATGGGTTTAATTCTATATGGAGAACTTTTAACAATATCTTTTACTTCACCTATAAAATAATCTTTTTTATCTTCCTTTATTTTTATTTCTACCTCTTCCCCAGGTAAAACAAAAGGGGTAAAAATAATTTTCCCTTCCTCAGTATGACCAAATCCATAACCTTTATATGTCACTTTTTCTATAGTAATTAACAATTTAACAAATCTCCCCTCTATATTAAATATTAAAAATTTTCTTAGATATTCAATAATTTAATTAACTAAAAAATTGTAAACTTTAATTAATAAATAAATTTAATTAACATTACTTATAAATTATACAAGATATTATTTTTTAATTAAGTTAGTAAGTTGTTTATATATAATTTAATAAAAATAAAAAAATAACATTTTAATTCTTATTATTATCTTCAACTTTTTCTATTTTTATCTTATACTTTTTAATCCTTTCTAAATAATCATCCATAGTTTCCATATTATTTAAAAAGTACCATGTAAGAGAATATACAGATCCACTACCAATAGACTCAATTAAAAGGTAAATTAACCTTTGAAAACCTTTACCAGGTAAAAGTGATGGGTCAAAAATTAATTTTAATATTAAAGTTATTAAAAAATAAAAAATAATACCATTAATAGAAATATTTAAATATTTATGTTCTTTTAAAAAATTAAATTTATCTATAAAGTTTATAGATATCATTAATAAAGCAATTAATAAAAAACCATAAAAACCAAAAACAATAGCTTTACCAAAACTATTAGCTGGACCATATGCAACTCTAGAAAAAACTACAAAAACAAAAAAAGCTAAAACAGCTGATAATAACAAATTTACTAAATATATTTTTATAGAAGAACTTTCTATATTTAATTCTTGAAATTTAGAATTTGTTTTTAAAATCTCATAAATATATTTAGAAATTAAGGGAATAAATAAAAATAATAAAGAAAATAATAAATTTGAAAAATATGTTCCTGTTATTAAATTAAAAAACCATAAAATTATTGAACCAATGAATAAAAATAAAATTAATTTCACTTCATTATTTAAATCCTTAATTTTATCAATAAAATTATTCATTAAAAAAACCTCCTAAAAAAATAAAAACTAAAAAAACTATATTTTATTTCCCTTATAATATATAGCAATTATTAACAATTTTTCAATAAAAATATTATTTTATATTACTCTTTTTCTTTAAAATGTAATATAAATTATTTAAAAAATGTTAAAAACAAATGCTTAAATTTTTTTACTTGACTTTTTTTTTTAATAATATAAAAAACTGATATGTAGAGCGCGAGTAGTTCAATGGTAGAACATCAGCCTTCCAAGCTGATTACGTGGGTTCGATTCCCATCTCGCGCTTTTTATTTTTTAAATTTTCTTTAATTTTAATAATTGTCTTAATAACAAAACAAAATTATATATATTTAATATTTAATATAATTAAAAAACCTTATAGTTATTTTTAAAAATTTACTTATTTATTCCCAATATTTTTTTATTTAATAAATAAAATTTTTATTTTTAATAAATTAAAGTTTTTCTGTAAAGAAAGTTAAAAGTAAATTTTTTAGGATTTTTTATGGAAAAAAACATTGAAAGAAAAGAGAAGATGTATCAAAGACTTATTAAACAAATTTCAGAACATATATATAAAACTGAAGATATTATCTCAAAAATGAGCACCATAATATCCATTTTACATAACAAAATTCCTTATTATTTTTGGACAGGATTTTATTTCTTAAAAAACGATAAATTAATTGTTGGACCTTATCAGGGAAGCTTAGCTTGCTTAATTCTTCCAAAACCAAAAGGTGTTTGCTGGAAGGCTGTTATTAACAATGAATCTATAATTGTTCCAGATGTACATAAATTTGAAGACCATATAGCTTGTGATGCAAGATCCAATTCTGAAATAGTTATACCTTTGCATAATAGTAATGATTATATATACGGTGTTTTTGATATCGATTCGAAAAATTATGATGCATTTGATAGTATTGATAAAAAATATTTAGAAGAAATATGTAATAGTTTTTTAAAATTACCAGATAAATTTATCACTACAAGTTATAATTTATAAACAATAAAAAATTATTTATAATAAAATAATAATTAATAAAAACCATTTTTTTTAATCATTTTATTAATAACTATTTTTCTAAATATCAAAATTTTCAGCTTCATCTGAATCTATTATTTCGACTTTTGATGCTAACCACTTCATTATTTTACAATATCCAAATGGGATATAAATACCTAAAGTTATTATTGAAAGAAGGGACACAACAAAATATAATGGGAATAACTCACTTCCTTTTCCTACAAACTTAAATCTTTTATCATTTATTGATAAGTTTCTATAATACCATCTATTATATCTACAAATTGCCCATGGAATATTCAATCCAAGAGTTATTAAAATAAGAAAAAAATTAACTAAATTTATCCATAAAAGATTTTCCCCTTTACCATAAAAATTTAATCTTATCTTACCCATATATATCTCCTCCATTTCTTAAAAAAGAAGTAATCTAATAATTAAAAGCTAATTTTATCTTTTTCTATTAAAATCATATTGAAATATATAAACTATTAATTAATTTTAACTTTTATATTTAAAAATCAAATTTTAATATAAATTAAAATTAGACAATCAAATTATAAGATAAAATGTATAAAATTAAATAAAAAATTTTATTTTATACAAAAAATTGTAATTTGATTTAAATAAAACTTAAACTATAATTATTAATAAATAAAATAAAGAAATTTAACAAAAAAATTAAAATTATATGATTGAATTCTTTACATTAAAACCTGCAAATGAATTAGAAATTATACTCTTTATAATATCTTTAATATCAATACCTATATTTTTATTTATTGGAATAAGATTTATCAGAAAATTAATATATCCAATTGGAGAAGAAAAAATTGCTTTACTTAAAGAGAGGTGTTTAAATAGAGGATTAACTTTAGATGAAGCAAACTTATTTTTAGAGATATTAAAAAAAGAGAAAATTGAAAATTATAATTCTTATCTTGAAAACTTTGAACTTCTAAAAGATTTAATAATTAAATACATTTACTATTATTCTTCAAAAAAAATGGAAAAAAATGAAATTATAGCTATAAAAAATAAGCTTTATAGAATATTGAATTCTTCTGCAAATATTTATAAAAAAAGAAAAATCTTTAATACATACTCACTTAAAGAAGGAACTAAATTAAAAATTCAATTTAAAAGTAAATTCTTTGATTCAAAAGTCATTTTATGCAACAATGATTACTTAATAATAGAAAGGGTTAATTTAATTGAAGATTCATCTTTGGAAAATTTTGAGCATTTAAAAATAACAATATATTTTTATGAACCTGATGATGCTGGGTATTCTTTCGAAACAACCATCATAAAAGATATTAAATCCAAAAAAATCAATGCCCTAATTGTAGAACACTCAGATAACTTAAGAAGACATCAAAAAAGAAGATTTATTAGAAAAACTTGCTCTATCCCATGTGAACTACAACCAATTAAAATAGAATTAATTGAAAAAAAAGCAAAGCAGATAATCTTAAACAAAATATTTAATGGAACAATAATAAATATATCTATAAATGGAGCAGAAATAGAAATAAAAGAAAAAAATATTGTGGAGATTTTTGAAAGCATTAGTAGAGTTTATATAAAGTTTAAAATTGAAAATGAAATTATTAAATTAATAGGAGAAATTGTTTCTAAAGAAGAAAATTTTCTTCATATAAAAATAGTAAAAATATTTGAAGAAAAAGATTATTTAATAAATGATTTTATATATTTAATATAAAATATTTTTAAATATTTTACAAAATTCTAGTTTTTTGTTTTATTTTTATTTCGCGTATTGTTCATTTTTTATAAATTAAATTAAGGGTCTATCTTTTATTCATATTTATCAATTTAATATTATATAACAATATAATTAATATAAATACTATAATTAGTATTATTTAGTAAGCATATTTTATATTTTTTTTTAAACATATACTTCTATAAATCTGTTCATAGACCATAATTTTAAATATTTGATGACCAAATGTTAATTTGGAAAATGAAATTATATATTTTGAAATTTTTTTAATATTTGAAGGAATTCCATCCCTATTTCCAATCATAAATATTATATGATCAAAGTCACAAAGCATATTATCAATTATTAAATTTGAAAACTCTTGCGAAGTAAGAGAATTCCCTTCTTCAGAAAAACAAAGTAAATTATCTAATTTATTAAAATCTCCTATTCTAATTTTAGTCTTATTTATTGATTCTAGCTTTTCTAAAATATCTTTTTCTAAATTTTTCTCATTACTCTCTTTAATATATATTTCATTTATTTTATAAAAACTCTCAATTCTTTTTTTAAATATATTACAAATACTATCTATCTCATTAAAATGTGTTTTCCCTATTGTTAAAACAAATATTTTTTTCATATTTTAGGTTTATTTTATATTAATTACAATTATTATAAAAAATCATAAAATTTAATCTTTATTATAATTTATAGATAATCAAGAACATTTTTATTAACAATATTTTTTATTTGATCATATTTTCTTTCATAAAATAGTAAAAAAGATTCTACTAGTAACTCATTCATTCTTCTTCTTGTCTCAATAGTAGCAGACCCAATATGGGGAAATACTACAACATTATTGAATTTTTTTAGCCTATCATCAAGCTTAGGTTCATTATGAAAAACATCAAGCCCAACTCCAAAAAATTTACCTCTTTCAAGAGCTCTTATTAAAGCTTCTTCATCAATAACTTCTCCTCTTGAGGTATTAATCAAAATAGCATCATCTTTCATAAGATTTATTCTCTCTTCATTTATCATATTCATTGTTTCTTCTGTCAATGGTGTGTGAATAGAAATTATATCAGAAATTTTTAATAATTCATTTAAATCTTTTTTGTATATACCATTAAATTCAAGTTCCGGGTTTGTATGTCTATTATAATAAAAAACTTTACAACCTAGAGCTTTCATTTTCATTGCATAACTTCCCCCTATTCTACCAGCCCCAATTATACCAACTATTTTCCCATGAATATCTTTTCCTAAAAGATATTTTGGACCCCAATTTTTTACAGCATCATTTTCAATATCCTTTAAAGCTTCCTTTGCTCTTTTAGCAACCATAAAAGTTAAAGTTAATGCTGTTTCTGCAGTAGCTTCAGTCAAAACATCAGGTGTATTTAAAACAATTATTTTCTTTTCTGTTGCTTTTTTTATATCTATATTATTGTAACCTACTGCATAATTACCTATAATTTTTAGTTTTTTTGATTGATCAATTATTTCTTCATCAATCTTAAAATTCAATAAAACAATTATACCATCAGCATCTTTAATCTTTTCAATAAAATTTTTTTTATTATCAATTTTATTTTTCTTATCAAACATAATATCATAATATTTTTCTAATTTTAAACAGATATCTTCAAAAAGATCACCAAATATAATAATTTTCAATTTTTCCATAAAATCCCTCTAAAAATTAAATTTTTTTTTCTATTTTAAAAAAATTTGATATTTAATTTAAATTTTAATATATTGGAATATAAAAAAATTTATAAAATTAATTATTGTTTTTAAATTATATTATATTTTTGTTTTATCAATAAAATTTTATAAAAATAAAAATTTAGAATTGATTATTTATTAATTTTTTGTTATTTTTTTTTTACAAAATAATAAAAAATTAAGGAATTGTCATTATGAGTTTAGATTACAAATTTGAAAAAGAAGGAATAAAAGGCAAGATTAATTTAACAATAACAAAGGAATATTTAAAGACCGAATATGAAAAAACATTACAAAATTATATTCCAAAAATTCAAATAAAAGGATTTAGACCAGGAAAAGCTCCTAGATCCTTAATAGAAGCAAAATATGGTGAATCTATTAAATTTGAGACATTCAAAGAAATAGTATCTAAAGAGTATGAAGAGATATTAAAAAAAGAAAATATTAATCCAATTAATGAACCATATATAGATTTTGATAATAAAGAATTAGATTTTAATAAAGATATTAAAATTACTTATAACTTTGAGTTGCCCGCAGAAGCTAAAATTTGTGAATTATCAGAAGTTATAATAAATTACGATAACTTCAATGTAAGCAACGAAGATGTAATGGATGAGCTTAAAGCATATCAAAAAAACTATTCTACTCTCGAAATAAAGGATAATCAATCCTCTAAAGGAGATTACATAAACATTAATTTACAAATTTTTGATTCCGAAGGAAATAAAATTAAAGAGCTTACAGAACAAACAATCATCATAGGAGATAATTTTTTAAAATTAAATATAGATGATGAATTAATAGGTTTAAAAAAAGGAGATAAAAAAGAAATTATTAAAGACTATACAAAAATCAATGAAAATGAAATAATAGAAAACGATGTAAAAAATAAAAAAGTTAAAATTAATATTTCTATAAATGAAGTAAAAGAAAGAAAATATCCTGAAATTGATGATAATTTTGCCAAAGATTATTCAGCATTTAACACAATAGAAGAATGGAAGCAAGAAATAAAAAATCAATTAACAGAATATGCAAAAAATTTTGAAAGAAGTCATAACCTTAGAAAAATTTATGATGAAATTATCAAAAAATCTGAATTTTTAATACCAGAAACATACATTAATTTTGGAATAAAAAGAGCTTTCGATTCATACAAGAAACAATTTAATATTTCAGATGAAGTTTTTGAAAAATTGATAGGTTTAAGTGGAAAAGAAAAGGAAGGCTTTTTATATTCTTTTAGGCCATCTACAATAAAAGATATTCAAATAGAATTAATTCAATTAGAATATTTAAAAAAACTAAATCCTCAAGTTACAAAAGAAGATATTGATAAATTTGTTGAAGAAGAAACAATAAGAACGAAAAAAAGTAAAGATGAAATATATAAAGAGGTGAATAAACACAAGGAAAACGTTGAGTTTTTTATCAAACTAAGAAAAATTGAAGATTATTTTATAAATAATGTAACAAAAAAAGAAGGGAAAAAATATTTTATAAAAGATATAAATAAAATAATAGAAGAAAAAAATAAAGAAGAAGATGAAAAAACGAAAAAAGCATATGAAGAATGGGAAAATATGAACAAAAATAAAAAAAGTGATCAATAATAATTTTCTTAAAAAATTAAATTAATTAAAAATAAATTAATTTTAATAAAATAAACTATAAAATAAAAAATTAATAAATTAAAAAAAAATAATTAAATTAAAAATTGTATAAAATTAAATTAAAAACTATTAATAATTAATAAAAAAATCTTAATTATTTAAACAAAGAGGAAAATATGAAAGAAAAAGATTTTGAAATCAGAAATAAAGATCCCGAAAATTTATTGAAAAATTCCTATTACATTCCATACGTAATTGAACAAGTACCAGGTGGAGAAAGAGCTTATGATATTTTTTCGAGACTACTGAAGGATAGAATAGTTTTTTTAGATGGTGAAATTAATGATATTACTGCAAAACTTACTATAGCTCAACTTTTATTTTTAGAATCTGAAGATCAAGAAAAAGACATTTTTCTTTATATAAATTCACCTGGAGGTTCGATTACTGCTGGACTTGCAATTTATGATACAATTCAATATATTAAACCTCCAGTAGCTACAATATGCATTGGAATGGCTGCTTCAATGGCTGCTATTCTTCTTGCTTCAGGGAAAGAAGGGAAAAGAATAGCATTACCAAATTCAAGAATTATGATTCATCAACCTTGGGGGGGTTTCCAGGGGAAAGCTTCCGATATTGAACAACAAGCAAAAGAAATAATGATTTTAAAAAATGTTATTATTGAAATATTAGCAAAACATACAGGTAAAACTAAAGACAAAATAAAAAAAGATATTGAAAAAGATTATTTCATGAGTTCTAAAGAAGCAAAAGATTATGGAATCATAGATAAAATTATAGAAAAAAGGTAGAAAATATAAGGATAAATTCTTTTTATGTTACATATTATATATTTTTTATTTATATAAATTTCTATATTTATCAAATGTATATTTTTAATGATTAATAAAATAATTTTAATAAATAATTTATAGGTAAGAAAATGAATAGAAAAGATAATCAAGAAATTACAAAATGCTCCTTTTGTGGAAAAAGCGAGAAAGAAGTAAAAGAAATTTTTAAAGGTTTTGAAGGTTCAATTTGTTCCGAATGCATTGATTTTTTATATAAATACTCAAAGAATTTTAATAATCAAATAGAAGATGAAAATAAAATGCCTTATAAATTACCATATCCAAAAGAAATAAAAAATTATCTTGACCAATATGTAGTTGGGCAAGAAGAAACAAAAAAGATATTATCAGTAGCAGTTTATAATCATTATAAAAGAATATATCACAATTTAAGAAATAAAAATAGTATAAAAGATAGCAGTAACATTGAAATTCAAAAATCTAATATATTACTTTTAGGTCCAACTGGTAGTGGTAAAACACTTCTAGCACAAACTTTAGCCAAACTACTTAATGTACCTTTTGCAATTGCTGATGCAACTACATTAACAGAAGCTGGATATGTTGGAGAAGATGTTGAAAACATTCTATTAAGATTAATACAAAATGCTAATGGAGATATAGAAGAAGCTCAAAGAGGAATTATTTATGTTGATGAAATAGATAAAATCTCAAGAAAAAGTGAAAGTCCTTCTATCACTAGAGATGTCTCAGGTGAAGGAGTTCAACAAGCTCTACTAAAAATTGTCGAAGGAACTATTGCAAATGTTCCTCCACAAGGAGGAAGAAAACATCCATATCAAGAATTTTTACAGATTGATACTACTAATATTCTATTTATTCTTGGAGGTGCTTTTGTTGGAATTGAAAAGATAATAGAAAAAAGGTTGAAAAAAAGTTCAATCGGTTTTGAAGCTATTTTTCCAGAAAAATCTGACAACGCAAATATTATAAAAAATATTTTGCCTGATGATCTTATAAAATATGGAATTATTCCTGAACTTGTTGGAAGAATGCCTGTAATTGCTGTTCTTGATGAGTTAAAAGAGGAAGATCTTGTAAGAGTATTAATAGAACCTAAAAATTCTATTATAAAACAATATCAAAAACTTTTTCAGCTTGAAAACAAAGAACTTATTTTTACTGAAGAAGCATTAAAAGAAGTGGCTCATCTATCATATACAAGAAAATTAGGAGCGAGAGGTTTAAGATCTATACTTGAAAATAAATTATTGGATATTATGTTTAATGTTCCAGAGAATGATTCAATCAAAAAAATTATTATAACTAAAGAGTTTATAGAAGGAACTAAAGAACCTATATATGAATACTCTAATAATTTTAAAAATAAAATAGTAGCAGATTGAAATTATTATATTTTATTATATATTTATTTTGTGAAATTAAACATTGCTTTGATTGAAAATTTAAATGATGAGTTTTATTATTGGGCAAGAGACAACTCACATAATGTTTACAACTTATCTTCCTATTTTAAAAAATATAAAAATTTAAATAATTATAAATTCTTAAAAAATCCAGATCAAATTTTTGATTCAATAAAAAATGAAATATTATTAGATTTTGGAAATAATTTTTTTAGCTCAATAGATATTGTTATCTTTAGGACAAATGTTATAATAGATAAAAATATAATTGATTTATTCAAAAACTCCAAATTATTTATCAGAGCTGGATCTGGTTATGACAATATAGATATTAAATATCTGTATTCAAAAAAAATAATTGGACAAAATACTCCCAAAGCTAACTATATTGCTGCAGCAGAGCATACTTTATCATTAACTTTATCTTTAATTAAAAAAATAAAATTTTTCGATGATCATATTAGAGGTGGTAATTGGAGAGGTAATTCATCATTAAACATTGAGCTTTCTGGAAAAAATGTTTTAATTATTGGTTTTGGATGGGTTGGTAAAGAAGTATGCAAACTTTTTTCAAGTTATAGTACAAATATATATGTGTATGATCCTTATATGAATGAAAAAGAAAAAGATATATATTCTGAATATACAAATCTTATATATAAACTCAAACACAATTATTCAAAAAAATTTAGTAACTTTAAAAATAAAAATCCTTCTTTTTTAATAAATCCAAATCTCCTCTTACCAGAATTTAAAATTGGATTTATAAATAATTTTGAAAAATTAAAAAATATATTAAATACTATAGATATTATATCTTTACATGTCCCATTAACAGATGAAACATATAAATTTTTAAATTACGATTTTCTTGAAAATATTAAAGAAGATTCTTTTATAATCAATACATCAAGAGGAGAAATAATAGATGAAACATCATTAATAAACCTTCTTTCAGAAGAAAAACTTAAAGGCTATGCTTCAGATGTTTTTGATAGCGAACCAGTATTTTATTCAGATTTGTTTAAATTTAAATATAATACTATCTTTTCACCTCATATTGGTTCTTATACATTTGAAGCAAAAGAAAGAATAACAAATGAAGTTATAGATGTTATAGATAACTTTGTTTTTAATGATTTAGTTCTATACCCTTTTAATGAAAAATTCTATTTCTCAAAATATTTTAAATAATTTTTTATTAAATTTATAGAAAAATAAAATGACTTTAACTTTTAAAATTGCTAAATTATTTATGCCCAAGTTATTAAATTTTCTTTTTAATATAAAGGTTCATGGTAAAGAAAAAATTCCAAATAACGGACCTTACATAGTAGCATCAAATCACTTTTCAAATTGGGATCCCCCAATTCTTTACTATGCTTTATACCCAATTATTCCAATAACTATGGCTAAAAAAGAGCTCTTTAAATATTTTCCTATAAATATCATACTAAAATCATTATATTCTTTTCCAATAGATAGAAAAAACTTTAAAACATCAAGTTTAAAACTTGTTAAAAAACTAATAGAAGAAAAAAAGGTACTTTTAATGTTTCCAGAGGGAACTAGGACAAAAGGTAAAGATCTATCAAAAATTAAAATAAAACCTGGAACTATTTATATTGCTTTACAAGAAAATATTCCTATAGTTCCTGTCCATATTGAATGGCCTGCTAATTGTACTAAAACATTTTTAAAAAGATTATCTGTCAATATATACTTTAAAAATCCAATATTTTTTTCTAATTATTACAAAAACTCTCAACAAAATAGTAAAGAAAATTTATCAATAAAAAAAAATAATTCATCTATTGAAGAATTGTGTAATATTTTATTAAATGAAATAAGAAATAAATAAAAGTAGTTAAAAATATTACTATTGTATTAATAACAATTCTAGAAAAAGTTTCAAATTAAAACAATGAAATCGAATGTTTAGAAAAGAATAATTTATCATTACTAATTTTAAAATTATTTATTAAGGGGTTTTCTATTTTTTCTCTAAATTTTTCAAATTTTTCGAACTTTTCAATAAACTTACCTCCAAAGAAACCTTTAAAGTATAAATAAAAATCTTCAATTTTTATATAAAAATCACTATTTCTTAGATTTATACAACCTATATACTCAAAATTTTTAGAAAAAATTAAATATATATCTTTATTAATTCTAACATTTCCAAAACTGAAATCCTTTAATTTTTCAAAATAATAAATTATTTTATCTATTAATAGAAGATCAATATTATTTTGATCAAATAGATCATCAGAAATCATTAGTTGACTTCCAAATAAGAAATTAGCTAAAGCTATTAATTCTTTTTCATTATAACTAAGCTCAATATTATTGTTTCTTGTGAAAAAAACATCTGGATCATTAAAATAAAATACTTTATCAAATATTGATCTATTTAAAACATTTATTAAAGATATATAAGCAGAAGGTCTACCCTGATGCCTTATTAATTTTGGTAAGTTTTCATCCCATTTTTCCTTTACATCTGCTCCAATTCTATTTATATGGAAATAATTAGAAGAAGTTTGTAATGGAACTCCACACCCAAGAAAAATAGCATCATACGAAGTTATCAAATTCAATGCATTTTCATACCATACATAAGCACTTTTTCCATTTTTAAAGTTTCCTTCGATAAGACCTGCATATAAAAAATCTAGTTTCAAAAATTTATAACCCCATTCTATGATCAACTTATTAAAAACTTCTTTTAAATAATCTTGAACTTCTTTAATAGAAAGATCAAGTATATAAAATTGATTCCCCCATTCAGGGGTTGGAATAAAACCTGCAACAACTGGAATACCATTCTCATCTTTTAGAACCCATTCAAATTTTTCCTTATATATTTTAGAAAACCTTGTTAAAACAAATGGGGCAATCCATATTCCAGGAATTAATCCTAAATCCTTAATTTTATCTGCAATATATTTCATTCCTTCAGGAAACCTATCATTTCTTACTTCCCATTCCCCCACTGTAACTTCCCATCCATCATCTATTTGAAATATAATTTGATTTTTATTTATAAAATTTTTATTTATTAGTTTTGTAAATATATTCTCTGTTTTTAACAAATTTTCTAAATTATTTAAAATAATTTCTCTATTTATGTGTGAGTAATGGTTATACCAAGACTCCCAACCTATAATATATTTATAATTTATAGTTATTTTATTATTTTTAAGAATCTCCGTAAATCTACATATAATATCCATTTTATCCCTATAAAAAATAAGTTTCTCTTTAAATTCAAAAAAACCTTCTGCATAAAAGATTAACAAATCCCCCAAAAATCCCTCATTTAAATCATCTAGATAATTAAATAAAAAATCCACAGATATTTCAAAAGTTCTTTTGTTAAAATAGAAAATAGCAGGAGGAGTTTTTAATGGTAAAAATAACAATGCTATATATTTATTTTTTATTCTAAAGTAAGTAAAATAGTTTGAATAAAAAAGGTTGTTTCTATTCTTAATGAATGTTCTATCTCTTAAAACAAATTTATTAAAAACCTTAAGCAAAGCTAACTTTTCATATTTTTCATTTAATTTATATTCTTTTGTAATTGACCAAGACTGAAAACCATTTGAAAAAAAATATAAATCATCTTTTTTCTCAAATTCTATTTTAAAATATTCAAGTAAATCATTCAAATTAAAAAGAGTAAATTTATTTAATTTTTCATTTTTATTAAAAATTTTAACAATAAAATCACCATTATCAAAATATTTTATACCATAATTTATATTATCATATAATTTTAAATTAACTCCTCCCACTAACATCTCCTTTTTTTAATTTTACTTTAATATTATATAATATATTTAAATAAATAAAAATTAATCTTTATAATTTATTTACTAAATGGGTTATTTTGCAAATAATTAAATAATTATTATTCAACATTATAACTTTTTTTAAACTACTTTAACATCTCCTTAGCTTCCTCTTTAGCTTCTCTATCCCACCTATGGACTGATGGAAGAGCAAGTAATTTTTGTAGATAATCTTTTGCTAACTCAACATCAGCTTTAACAGGTTTTGGTAAGAAGCCATAATAAAATTTAGCTTTTTCATACCAATCTTTAGCTTTATCATAATTTTTTTTACATTCTTCCCAAATGCTTACAGATTTATTTAAATCATATTTTCTATTTGTTAAAAAGAATATAAAATCTTTATACATCAATGATAAAATATCTGTTTCATAAGCTTTAGCTTCAGCAAGTTCAATAGCTTTAAGCATAAAAGAAAAAGCAATCATATAAGCGTTATCTTTATTTGCAAGTGGTAAAGCTGCTCTACCTTTATAATATAAGTTAGCAATTAAAAAATAACCATCGCCAAAATTTTTATTATATTCAATAGCTGCTTTTCCTTCTCTTTCCATAGGATCCATTAATGCTACTGCATTAAGTACTCCCTTAAGAAGTCCAATAGAACCGTAGATAGCTCCAAGCCAATAGTGCCCCATATCATTTTGTGGTTTTACTTTGTTCGCTTCTTCAGCATATTTTTGAGCCTCTTCATAAATAGATATAGCTTTCTTTTTATCATTTTTTTCTAAATCTTTATTTACTAAATTCTTAGTAGCTCTTGCTAATCTCCATAATAGTTCATAATCTTTATTGCCAGCATCATAAGCCTTTTTAAGAACATTATAAGCACTCTGAAAATCATCTTTTAAATAAAATTCATCTGCCTGCTTTATAACATCTGTAGTTTGAGATGTAAAAATTACAAATGAAATTATCAAGAAAAAAAGTATAGATAAAACCTTGTAATTTTTAATCATAAAAAACCTCCTAATAATTTATTATTCAATAAATATTTTAACAATTATTTTTAATTATTCAACTTTTTTATATAAATTTAATATTTTTTAATCATTGAATTTTAAAATTATTAGATTATAATCTTATTGAAAATTTAATGTAAAAACTTTTAAAATTAAACTTTTTTAATTTTTTTAATAATTTTTTTAATTAAATTTAAATTAATTTTTACAATTTATTATAAAATAATTTAAGAATTAGTATAGTGAGGATAATATATGAAAATTCTTTTTATTGAAGATAATAAGGATTTACTTGAACTCCTTAAAGAAGCTCTATCCTCTGATCATATAATTAATATTGCAAGCTCTGGGAAAGATGGGCTTTTTTTAATTTATCATGAAAAACCAGACCTCATATTCCTAGATATTATGATGAAAGGTTTAAATGGTTTTGATGTCCTTAAAATGATCAGAAAAGATAATGTTTCAAAAGATATTCCAGTTTATGTTATATCAGCATTAACAGATAATGAAAACATTGAAAAAACAAAAGAACTAGGAGCAAATGGGTACATAAAAAAGCCATTTAAAATATCTGAATTAAAAGATTTTATAAACAAGTTATCAAATGGAATTATTGATAAAAATAAATTCTCAATATTATAATTATAAAATTACAAGCTTTAAGAATTATTTATAATTCAAAAATTTGATTAATTAAGTCTTTTAAATATTTGCATTTTTCTTCAAAAGAAATAAAAATATTTTTAATTTTAAATATGTTCTTGTTTTTTTTATCTATAATTATTTCTCCCTTTTCAATCTTTTTTACCAACAAAGAAAGGTTTAATTTTGAACTCTCATTAATAAAAAATATAATATTTTCTTTATCCTCCCATATTTTATCAATTCTTTTATCTTGACCTAATATCCTAATCTCATTTAATAAAAATAGATTTGCTAAATTATCTGGTATTGGGCCATAATTTTTTTGTAATTCTTGCATATAATCAATTAAATCCTCTTGTTTATCTATAAAATAAAGTCTCTGATAAACTTCAAATCTTTTTTCTTTATCACATATATAATTTTCTGGAACATATCCTCCTGTATCAATTTCAACTTCACATTTTTTGATATCTTTTTTTTCTTTATTTTCTATACTATTTGTTACTTGTTCTAACAATAATTTATACATTTGAAATCCAACTCTTGATATAAATCCAGATTGCTCTTTACCAAGAATATCACCATATCCCCTTAGTTCAAGATCTTTTATAGCAATTTTATATCCACTTCCAAGTTCTGCATACTCCTCAATTATTTCAAGTCTTTTAATCCCAATAGAATTAACCAAATCATTTTTATACAATAAATAAGCAAAAGCTTCTTTTTCTCTCCTACCAACTCTTCCTTTTAATTGATAAAGTGTAGATAACCCAAATTTTTCTGCTTCGTCAATTATAATTGTGTTAACATCAGGAATATCTATTCCTGACTCTATAATTGTTGTAGCAACAAGAACTCTATAAAGTCCATTAATAAAATTTCTTATTTTATTTTTTATTTCTGATTTTTCCATTCTAGCATGAATATAAGTAATTGAAAGTTTATTGTCAAAAAGAGAATTTACATATGAAGTAAAAACTGCAATAGTACTAATTCTATTGTGAATAATATAAACCTTTCCTTCTCTTTCAAGTTCATTTTTTATAGCATTTTTAATAACTTCATCTGAAAATTTTGAAATAAAGACTTTTACTGGTTTTCTATTTTCTGGTGGAGTATTTATTACAGAAACAGGTCTCAATTTTATTAATGAAAGGTAAAGTGTTCTTGGAATTGGGGTGGCACTTAAAGATAAAACATCTATATTATATTTCATCATTTTTATTTTTTCTTTATGCTCTACACCAAATTTTTGCTCTTCATCAATAATAAGTAAACCTAAATTTTTAAATTGTATATCTTTTGAAAGTGCTCTATGTGTACCAATTAAAATATCCACATTTCCATTTCTAATATCTTTAATTATTTTATTTTGCTCTTCTTTAGATACTAATCTAGATATTATGCCAATATTCACTGGATAATTTCTGAACCTTTTTGAAAAAACCTCAAAATGCTGGTTTGCTAAAACTGTTGTAGGGCATAAAAATAAAACTTGGTAACCCGAATATACAGCCTTAAATGCAGCTCTCATTGCTATTTCAGTTTTCCCAAATCCTACATCCCCACATACAAGCCTATCCATAGGATAGCTTGCTTCCATATCCTTTTTTACTTCATCGATCGTTTTTAATTGGTCATATGTTTCAACAAACTCAAACTCATCCTCAAATTTTTTCATTTCATCATTATCTGGTAAAAATGATATGCCTTTTTCCTTTTTTCTTTTTTCATAAATATCAAAAAGCTTTAATGCAAATTCATAAATATTCTTTTTTGTTTCTTCAACTGTTTTTTTCCATGTCTTACCCGAAAGAGAATCAAGTTTAGGTTTATAATCTCCAAATGCAATATACTTTTGTAAAAAGCCAATTTTATCTATTGGTACATTCAATTCCTCACCATTTTTATATTCTATGCTTATAAAATCTTTATAATTATCCTCAATAAGAATAGACTTTATCCCTTTATATAAACCAATTCCATACTTAATATGAACAATATAATCCCCTGGTTTTATATCTAGATAGTCTTCTATTTGTTTAACTTCAGCTTTTTCACCACTTTTAATTTTAAATCTTTCTTGTATAATATCTCCATATGAAAATAATACTTTTTTTATTATTTCATTTTTAAAGCCTTTTTTTATTTCAAGTTTTATATAATTTATAAAATCATCTTTGAAAATTAATTTACATTTTTTTATCTGTTCATCATTTCCTGAAATATAAATTTCATAATTTTTTTTAGATAAAATACTTTTATCAAAATTAAATTTTTCAAAATTATTTTCATAGCTTTCAACAAAATATGTTTCTAAATCAATAAAAGTTTTAATATTTATTGTTTGGTAATTTTCATCAATTTCATTATATATCTTTATGTATCTTCCTCTATCACTATAGTAATTTTTTTTTATTTTTAATATTAATTTATCTTTGGTTGTTAAACTTTTTATTCCTTCTCCATTATAAATAGAATCAAATAAATTAAAAATAGCTGTAAACTCATCGTATATTTTATTAAAATTATAGAATATTACCCTAAAATCATTAACAAAATAATCAATTAAAAAACTCCTATTATTATCTGAAGTAAACCAAATAGAAGCAAAATCCTCTCCTGATGAAATGCTTTCAATAATAAAGTGCAAATTTTCATCATATAAATTATTCTTCCCTATCTCCTCAAGCAGATCTATTTTATTATTTATAAAAAACTCTTTTACAGGTAAAATATTTATTTCATCAATCTCTTTAATTATTTTGCCTGAATCCTTTTCATATATCTTAATAAATTCACATATATCATCAAAAAAATCTATTTTAACAGGGTTCTCAAGAGGAGAATAAAAAATATTAAAAATCTCTCCCTTCTTTGAAAATTCACCATAATATTGAGGTTCCTCAACAAGATTAAATCCACAAGATATCAATTTTTGTAAAAATTTTTCCTGCGAAATTTTTTGTCCTTTTCTTATATAAATCTTTTTTTCAACTAAAACTTCTTTTTTTATAACTGGGTATATGAACCCTAAAATATCAGTAAAAACGATGTTTATTTTTTCTTCAATTAAATTATTTAAAGTTTTTATCCTTTTATAAGTAATTAACTTATCATATTTATTAAATTCATAAGGATATAAAGGAATTGAACTAAAAATATCTAAACATTCTTTGTCAAAAAAATTTATAAAATAATTATATAACTGATAAAAATCCTCCTTTTTATTATAAACTATTATTATCTTTTCATTTTTGTTAAATTTAATAAGATTTTTTATTAAAATAGGTAGAAGATGGAAAGTTAAGTTTTTAATATTTATTTCCTTATCAAAAAAGGATAATTTTTGAAATAAATTATCAAAATCTTTAAATAAATTAATTAAACTATTATTAATTGAAAATTTATCCATATTATATATAATTTTATAGCTCTTTAAATCTTAAAATGAAATTAAACTAAAAATTAAATTGAAATTTAATTGATAAAAATACAATGTAAATAAAAACCATAAATTTAATAACAAAAATTTAATCAAGTATATCACTTAAATCTAAATTAAACTCTTTTGGATCTAAAGATTGTGTAATATATAAAGAATTTGATTCTTCTAAATCTATTTCATATTTTTCATTAACCTTTTCACCAAATTCATCCATTAATACTTTAACAACAGGTCTTAGTGGTAATTTGGGGTTTGATCTTATTATCAAACCAATTATACCATTGTTCAATTGAACAAGGGATCCGATAGGATATATGCTCATTATAGATAAAAAAGTCCTCAAAATATTGGGATCATAAAGATTTTTAGCTGCTGAAAGTACACTTTTAATAGCAATTGATGACATGTATTTTGTTTTATAAGATCTTTTTTGAGTCATAGCATCATAAGAATCTGCAATTGCAACTACCCTTCCAAAGGCCGATATCTCGTCCCCTTTTAATCCAGATGGATAGCCACTTCCATTATATCTTTCATGATGTTCAAGTGCAACATTTGCAATTTCAGAAGAAAAGCCAAGTTTCTGATTTAAAAGTTTTTGACCAAGAATAGGATGCTGTTTTACAATTTTAAATTCTTCATCTGTTAGTTTTCCTTCTTTTTGAATTATTTCCGGTTTAATATTAAGCATTCCACAATCATGAAAAAGAGCACCTTTAACAAGTTGGGAAATTTTAAATTGAGGATACTCAAGTCCTATACCTATCACAATACTATAAATTGTTACATTAATAGAGTGTAAAACTAAATATGGAACATTTTCATCTGTATAATTATAAATAAAACTTAGCAACTCATATTTATTTGATTTAACTAGATTAATTATATCTTGTGTAAGTTGATCAACAGCATTATGAGATATTAAGCTACCTTTTTTAATTTCAAAAAATAGATCGTTTAGTCTTTTAGTAAAATCATTATAATTTTTAATCATCTTAACTGATAGATCTTCTGTTCCTTTTTTTGTTTCTTTTACATTTTTCTCAATCTCACTTACATCTTTTGAATACAATTTAAGAGCTTTAGCAAGAAGTTCTTTTCTTTTTTCTGGAGATAATTTTTCATTTTCTTTTTTATCCATATTACTACCCTTATTAACTATATTTGAAGTTCCATTCTGATTATCAATATTTTGTTTATTTATATTTTTAATATTAGAAGAATCAATATCTACATTGCTTTTTTGATTATTTAAAGAATCAGGCAGTTCATACTCAACTTCTTCTATTTTCCACCTTTTCATTCTATCTATATCTGATTGTTTTACTGGTACATTGGCTGGAATAATAATATTTGTTTCATCAGTATATAAGGCTGATGGGTATACTTTTCCTACTATAAGATCACTCACCTTTACCTTTACTCTCATAAAAAACCTCTTTTAAAAAATTCCTATTGAATTTAATAACAAACCTATAAATATCAACTAATATCTCCCATAAATCTTCAGGAATAATTTCCCCTTCTTCAACTCCATTCCACAAAATTTGTAACTTCTCTTTATCCTCAACTATCAAAATGCCATATTCTTTAGCTTTTTCTAAGATTTTTTTTGCTAAAAGTTCCTCACCTTTTATTAATATTTTCGGACCAAACTCTTCTTTATTATATTTTATAACTAAAGCTCTCTTCTTCATAAGTAAAAATAACTCTTATTTTATCTCTATAACTCAAAGTGATAAATTCATTATTTTCATATTTTTCTTTTAAACCTTTAAGATACTTTTTAAAATTACTTTTTACATTCATATTGTAAAAGCCAGATTTGTCCTTACTAAGAATAATTTTACAATAGTAAAACTCATTTAATAAAAATAAAATACTAAAACCCTTTTTATCCTTATTTTCTATTGATATAATAATTTTCCTACTTTCATCTTTTATCGGTATAATATAATTTTCATCAATATTTAAAAAAACTATATTGCCTTCTTCCAATAAGTTATCACTTGGATATTTATTATATTTATCATTCTCTTTTATTTTATTTAATTCCTCATTTAACTCGAAAATAAAATCATTAAATTTTAAATCTTCAATTAAATTATAAAAGTCAATTTTTTTATCATTTAAAAATTTTGAAAAAGTAACTAATTCATTAAATATTTTATTTTCTAAAATACTATATTCAAAAATTGGTTTAGGATTAAGAGAAATTAATTTTAACAATACAGAACTTCCTGGAAGCTTATTATAAGGTAAATCTATAATATAGTTATTTCCTTTTATTTCTACTAGATATTTATTTGAATCAACTTTTGATTTTATAACACCCCTGTATCTTAAACCTGGCTTTAATATACCTTCGTTATCCTGCACCAACTCTTTAGATAAATTTTTTATATCTTTTATCCCATTAAAAGCAAAACTACTTTTTTTCTTTTACTTTTGCCTTTTTGCCAACATATTTTCTAAGATAATAAAGTTTTGCTCTTCTAACTTTACCTCTTTTTAATACTTCAACTTTTTCTACATTTGGAGAATAATAAGGAAATATTCTCTCTACCCCAACACCATAAGAAATTTTCCTTACTGTAAAAGTTTTTGAAACCCCATGATTTCTAAAAGCTATAACTGTACCCTCATAAGGTTGTATTCTCGTTTTATCTCCTTCTTTTATCTTATAATAAACTTTTACAGTGTCTCCAACCCTAAAGTCCCCTAAATCTTTTTCTGTATAATCTTTTGTTAATTCATCAATTTTATTCATAGTTTTCCTCCAGAAATTTATAATATAAATCTTTTCTATTTTCCTTCGTTATTTTAACTCTTTCTAAAAATCTCCAGTTTTCAATTTCTTTATGGTTACCAGATAATAAAACTTCAGGTACCTTATAACCCATAAATATTTCAGGCCGTGTATAATGAGGGTACTCAAGCAAATTACCCTCAAAACTTTCTTCTTTTAAAGCATTTTTATCAAGAAATCCAGTACATTGTCTTAAAACACAATCAATAAAGCATAGAGCTGGCAACTCACCACCTGTTAATACAAAATCACCAATAGATATTTCCAAATCAACATAATTATCAATAATCCTTTGATCAATACCTTCATATCTTCCACAAATTAAAGAAAAAGCTTTATTCTCTTTTTTTAATACTTCTTTATTAAAATTGCCATCTTTTTTTATTTCAAACTCGAAAAAACTTTTTATTAATTCATTGTTTAAAAGTTTTCCTTTTGGTGAAAAATAAATAATTATTCCCTTATCACTTATACTATTTAATGCTTTAGCAAGGGGTTCTGGTCTAAGTATCATTCCTTTACCCCCGCCATAGGGATAATCATCTACTTTTCTATGTTTTCCAATCCCAAATTCCCTTAAATTTATTATATTATAATTAAAAATACCCTTTTTTTTACCTTTTTTAAATAAAGAAATATTTAAATAAATTTCAAATACTTCAGGGAATAAAGTTATTATATTAAATAAAATCACCTTAAGTTTATCACTTCATTTAAATTTTTTAACTTTACTATTTTATTTTTATTATCAATTTCAACAAAAAAGTCTTCAATCGGCAAGAGATATTCAATACCGTTCACTAAAATATTAAAATAACTTTTTTCTTTACTTATCTCTAAATTAATTATTTTTAAATCAGTTTCATAAGTTTTAAACAAATCATCTTTTAAAATAATTTTATATTGCTCTAACTTATATATTACTGCATCTTTTTTTAAATACTTAAAATCTAGTTTTCCAAAAAGAATAAAACCACACAATTTATAAGCAATTTCAATTTTATCAACATTCTTAAATTTTACTAAAAATATATCTTTAATCTTTTTTATATTTTCCTTTTCTAAATAATAAAATCCTTCTTTATCTAAATAAAATCTTTCGATATTAAAAAAATAATCATCCTCAAAATTGTACTTTTTTAATTTTATATATCCTTCTTTCCCAAAAGTTGAAATAATCTTACCACACAAAATTAAATTAGTCAAGGATTTCAAGCACCACCTTTTTACCTTGTTTTGTACCTGCTACATTTAATAAAGTTCTTATTGCTTTTGCAATATTTCCATATTTCCCAATAACTTTACCTACATCTTCTTTATGAACCTTAAGTTCAAGTAAGGTAAGTCTCTCTCCTTCAATTACATTTATAATAACATCATTTTTATGATCTACTAGATTTTTTACTATAAATTCAAGAAATTCCTTTTCTTTCATAATTTCATCTCCTTTCACTCATTTTCTTTTGTTTTACCAAAAACTCACTTAATAAAATCTATTAATATGAGCAATTATTATAATAATTTAATATCTATATCTTTTTATACATTAAACTTTATTATTAACTTTTTTTCCTTAATTCTGGTTTCAATAATATTCCATTCTTGGCAAGTAACTGATAAACTGTAGGGCTTGGTTCAGCTCCTAATTTATACCAATAAATCAATCTCTCGATTGTTTTTTTCTTTTCAATTTCATCATTTGCACCTTTTAATGTTAATTTTTTTTCCCAACTTTCTTCTCTTGGATTATAATATCCAAGCTCTTCAATAAATCTTCCATCTCTTGGAAATCTTTCATCTGTTACAACAATCCTAAAATATGGCTGGTTCCTTTTTCCAGTTCTTTTTAATCTAATTTTAACCATTTGCTCTTTTCCTCCTGATTTTTATCTTATTAGAAATTGAATTTGTAGAAAAAATTTAACTTTAAAATTATATTAGTCAAGAATAAAAATTTAAATCTATATTAAAAATATATTTTTGCAGTTTAATAAAATAAATTTACTACTAAATTATTGAATTTTAAAATTTTTATAATAAATTTAACTTTGCATTATAAGCAAAATAATTTAACTTTTAAATTGATTTTAAGGTTCATAGTATGAAATCAAACTATAATAACATTAAAAATATCAGTAAAAGCTCAAAAAATAAATCAATATTTTTACTATTTAAGAAGAAAATATTATTAAATTTAATTATAATTCTCTTTATTGTTTCTAATTCCCTCTATTTTATCATAGATTTAAATAAATATGTGAAATTTTTTAAAGATTCAACCCTAATTTTTAATTATATAAACCCTTTTTTTTCAAAAGGAATTTTAGAAGATAAAAAATTACTACCTTTACTTGAAAAATATTACAACACTCATAATTTAAAATACTTTTATTACATTTTAAAAGACAACCAAAAAATAGCTGAGGAACTAAGAAATATTGTTAAATATTTACAAAATTTAAGAGAATCTTATCTTAATCATATTTTTTTACATGCTGAATTTACTATTTTAGTAAATCTTCTTTTTATATTTTTAATAATCATATCAAATATTAACTCTTTTATTTTTATTAAAAATTTCTCAATTAAATTTCATTCTTTTCTAAATAAGTTAGATAATGTCTTTGTTAATTTCAATTTTGAAATAGAAGAGAATAAAATTTCCCTTACTGATGAATTTAATAATTTAGAAAAACAAATCCATAAAAGCTCTACTATATTGAAAGTACTTCAAAAGATTATAACAATGAACCCTACTCTTAGTCTAGAACAATTTATAGATAGTTTTGGAGAAATTATTTGCTCTAAAGAATTAAGTAATATCTTTCCATGCAATAGATTTTCCCTTGCTATATATGAAAAGGAAACGGATAATTTAGTTGCATATCATGCATATAAAACTGATATTGCTAATATTAAATTAAAACCAGGTTTTACTCAAAAATTATCAGATACTTCACTAAAAAAAATAATTGAAGAAAAAAAGGAATATAGAATAATAGATGATTTATCATTAATTAATTCTGAGAGTACAAAATTATTGTTGCAAGAGGGCATTTTATCCAATTTAACAATTCCAGTAATCATTAACGAAAGATTATATGGATTTTTATTTTTTGCATCAAAAGAAAAGTATAGTTATAATAAAACAAATTATAAACTTGGTTTAATTTTCTCAAACATAGTTAAATTTAGATTTTTTTACTCTTATGCAATACAGGATAACATTAAAACTATTGGTGATAGTATTGTTAATATTGTAGAATTTAAAGATGAAGAAACATATAATCATACAATAAGAGTTTCTTTATATAGTGATTTAATTGCTGATTATTTATGTGAAAAAGAAATTATAACTCCACAAAAAGCTAGAGAAATTAGGGATTTTGCTCCATTACATGATATAGGTAAAATTGGAATTCCTGATCATATTTTACTTAAACCTTCAAAACTTGATCATAATGAGTTTGAAATAATTAAAAATCATCCGATTATTGGAGCAAAAATCATTGACTCATCAAATGAAAAAATTTATGGTGATATTGGTTATAGACTTCTTGATACTGCTTTTAATATTATTTTAGAACATCATGAAAATTGGGATGGATCAGGTTATCCATTTAGAAAAAAGGGAGAAGAAATATCTATTGAAGCAAGAATAGTTTGTATTGCTGATGTTTTCGATGCTTTAACAACAAAAAGACCATATAAGGATGCTATACCATTTGAAGATTCACTAAAAATAATCAACTCTCTATCTGGTAAAAAATTTGATCCTTTTTTAATAGAAATATTTAATAACAAAATAGATGAAATTAAAAAAATTTATGAAAATTTAAAAGATGAATAATTTATAAAATATCTCTAATGCTTTTTTCTTACTATCTCTTTTATTTTCATTATTCTAACAAGATTAGACCTTTCCATTTCATTTATTTTCATACTAACAAACTTAATAGCTTCTTGTAAATCAGGAATTAAAACATATTCTAAAGCATTTACTCTTCTTCTAGTCAACTCTATTTCTCTTGCCAAATCTTTAACTTCTTTCTCAAGTTGCGCTAAATTTAAAAGTTTTTTTGCTATCTCCTCAAATATTTTAATTGCATTATCAAGAACAACAGGAATATTTTCTTTTGAAAATGTCTTTTTTTCTTGCTCTTTAATGTTTATATTAAAAAGAGGGACTTTGACTGACATTACATTTTTAAACTTTGCCTCTAGTTCAATTGACCTTAAAGGTATTAAAAAAGCATTTTCAATATCATCATCATTCATCAAAGATCTTGCATTTATAAAGGAGGCATAAGCTTCCATTAGCTCTTTCTCAACCTCTTTTCTTAAATTCCTATATTCATAAATAATAGAAAAAAACTCTCTAACTAATTGATCCTGTTTATCTTTTAATAATTTATGTCCCTTAGTAGCAAGTTTCAATCTCTTTTTTAGTCTCATTAGTTGCATTCTATTTGCAGAAACCTTAATCCTCATTAAAGCCCCTTATAAATATTACTAATAAAATTATATTACTTTATATTAAAAATGTAATACTTTTAAAATTTATTTTCCAAAAAACATAAAATAAAAACAACTAATAATCTTATATTTTTATTCTTTCAACCTTGGTTTAAGATATTTCTCTATATATTCATCTCTAATTCTTTTCAATTCTCTTATAGGTATCATTTTCAATAAATCCCAAGAAAGATCAAGAGTTTCAAAAATAGACCTGTTTTCATATTCTCCTTGTCTAATATATCTTTTTTCAAATTCATTTGCAAATTGATAAAATATCTTATCTGTTTCTGAAAGTGCAGCCTCTCCAAGTATAGCTTCCAACTCTCTTGCTTCAAGACCAGAGGCATATGCAGCAAATATCTGGTTAAATACATCTGAATGATCTTCTCTGGTTTTCCCTTTACCTATTCCTTTATCTTTTAATCTAGAAAGTGATTGTAATATATCAACAGGTGGATAAATTCCTTTTCTATATAATTCTCTAGAAAAAACAATCTGACCTTCAGTAATATATCCAGTTAAATCTGGAATTGGATGAGTTTTATCATCTTCTGGCATTGTTAAAATAGGAATCTGAGTTATGGAGCCTTCCTTTCCTTTTATTCTGCCGGCTCTTTCGTAAATAGTAGAAAGATCTGTATAAAGATAACCTGGATAACCTCTTCTACCAGGAACTTCTTGCCTTGCAGCAGATACTTCTCTTAAAGCTTCACAGTAATTTGTCATATCAGTTAAAATAACTAAAACATGCATCCCTTTATCAAAAGCTAAATATTCTGCTGTTGTTAAAGCTAATCTTGGAGTTGCTATTCTTTCAATAGCAGGGTCATTAGCAAGGTTAACAAAGAGAACAGATCTTTCTATAGCACCAGTCTTTTGAAAATCCTCAATAAAAAATTGAGCTTCTTCAAATGTTATACCCATAGCAGCAAATACTACAGCAAATCTTTGCCCCTTTTGGCCTTCTTTTTCAAGAACTTTAGCTTGTCTTGCTATTTGAGCTGCTAATCTATTATGTGGTAAACCAGATCCTGAAAAAATTGGAAGTTTTTGTCCTCTTACAAGTGTATTTAATCCATCTATTGTAGAAATACCAGTTTGAATAAATTCATTTGGGTAATCTCGTGCATAAGGATTTATAGGAGCTCCATTTATATCTCTTTTTACTTCAGCAATTATATGAGCTTTACCATCTATAGGTCTACCTTGCCCATCAAATATTCTTCCAAGCATATCCTCTGAAAGACCAATTTCAACACCTCTTCCTAAAAATCTAACTTTTGATTTTTCAAGATTTATTCCTCTTGCTCCCTCAAATAACTGGACAAGAGCCATATCACTATTCACTTCAAGAACTTTACCATTTCTAATTTCACCATTTTGAAGTTCTATTTCAACAAGTTCCTCATATTTTATTCCTTCAACATTTTTAACAAGCATAAGAGGTCCAACAACTTCTGCTATAGTTCTATATTCCTTAATCATTATCTCCCTCCAAAACTCAGAAATATTTTTAATAATGCTTAATATATTTATTCATATTTTTTAGCGAGATCTTTAAGTTCTAAATCAATCTGATCTTTTATTTTTCTTATCTCATCTATATTATCTTCTGAAACATATTTCATTCTTGCAATTTTTTCTTTAACTGGCAATGAAATTAGATCTTTAACTATAATATTATGACTCTTAATATACTTTAATGATTCATGATGGAAATATAATATATTTTTAAGCATTTCATAAGACTTTCTTGATGAAGTATATGTATCTATCTCATGAAAAGCATTTTGATGTAAATAATCCTCCCTTATTGATTTTGCAGTATCCATTAATAATCTATTTTCTGGGGATAAAGCATCAAGACCAACAAGTCTAACAATTTCTTCAAGTTCTGCTTCTCTTTGTAAAATACTCATAGCTTCAACTTTCATATCAACCCAATCATCAGCAACATTCTTTTTAAGCCAATCTTTAATATTATTATCATATAAAGAATATGAACCTAACCAATCTATTGCAGGAAAATGTCTTCTATATGCAAGTTTATCAGATAAAGACCAAAATACTTTTACAACCCTTAATGTAGCTTGAACTACTGGATCAGATAGATCACCACCTGGGGGTGATACTGCTCCTATTACAGTTAAAGCTCCTTCTATATCTTCTTTACCAATACACTTAACTTTACCAGCTCTTTCATAAAATTCAGCTATTCTAGTACCAAGATATGCAGGATATCCTTCTTCACCTGGCATCTCTTCAAGTCTACCAGACATTTCTCTCATAGCTTCTGCCCATCTCGAAGTTGAGTCAGCCATTATTGCAACTGAATATCCCATATCTCTAAAATATTCACCTATTGTTATACCAGTATAAACTGAAGCTTCTCTTGCTGCTACTGGCATGTTAGATGTATTTGCAATTAAAACTGTTCTTTTCATTAATGGATGTCCTGTTTTTGGATCTTTAAGTTCAGGAAATTCCAGCAATACATCTGTCATCTCATTTCCTCTTTCTCCACATCCAATATATATAATTATCTGAGCATCTGCCCACTTTGCCAATTGATGTTGCACAACGGTTTTCCCTGAACCAAATGGACCAGGAACACAAGCGGTTCCGCCTTTTGCTACAGGGAAAAATGTATCTATAACTCTCTGTCCTGTAAGTAAAGGTTCATAAGGATTAATTTTCATTTTTATAGGTCTTGGTTTTCTTACTGGCCACCTCTGTATCATATTAAACTGTTTTATTTGTCCATCATTTGTTTTTATTTTATAAATGGTATCCTCTATCCTATAATCCCCCTCTTTATTAATATCAACTATTTCTCCTTCAATATATGGAGGAACCATTATATAATGCTTAACAAGAATTGTTTCTTCAACATACCCAATTTTATCTCCACCTACAACATAATCCCCTACTTTCTTAATTGGATGGAAATGCCACATTTTTTCTCTATCAAGAGATGGAACAGAAATACCTCTAGTTAACAAATCTCCAGCTTTTTCCTTTATTTTATCAAGTGGTCTTTGTATACCATCATATATATTTTCAATTAGACCAGGACCTAGTTCAACAGATAAAGGTTCACCTGTTGTATAAACTGGATCACCAACACCAATTCCTCCAGTTTCTTCATAAACTTGAATAGAAGCTCTATCTCCTCTCATTTCAATTATTTCACCAACAAGGTTTAAATCTGAGACTTTAACTACATCAAACATATTTGCATGATTCATATTTTCAGCTATAATAAGTGGCCCAGCAACTTTTACTATTCGACCTTTTTGCTGCATTATAAATCCTCCAAAAAATAATATTGATATATTTAATACTATTTTACTTTACTTTAAAAAACTCCCACCTAAGGCTTTAATAACAAGTTTTTCAACCAATTCTTCAGAAAAATTAAGCCTTTCTTTGCTAGATGGTATTGCTATAACTATTGGATAAAGTTTATTTAAAGTTAATTCTTCAATAGTATCAAAATTTTCTTTATAAATTGATTCTAGCAAAAAAATTATTTTGTAATTCTTTCTAATTGAAGAATTCAGAAGATTTTTTTGTTCTTCTTTATTATTTAAATCAACAATTATTGTATCAAATCCTATCGACTTAAATCCCATAGTAGAATCTTTATCACCAATAACTAAAATATCAGACATATGATTTCCTTAAAATCTTTTTTACTTTATCAGGAATTATATTGTTTATCTTAGAAACAAAAATAATCTTAATATTAGTCAATTCTAATTCTTTAGCATAAAAATAAGCATAAATTAATGATAAATCTGAAGTTATATATTTGGTGGTTTCTCTTAAATATTCAACATAAGTATCATCAAAAAGCTTTTCAATTAAACCAAGATCATTAGTTTTTTGTAGCTCAGTTAAACAATTTGCAATCTCTGTAGAAAATGGATTAAAAGAAAATTTAACTGAAATATTATTTAAATCAAGATCAAACAATTCTTTAAAAAATGAAATATCATAACTTTCCTGAGGAATATAGAATTCTTCAAAACTAAAAGAATCTTTTCCTTCTAATTTTAACCTAATAAGGTTTTTTAAATTCAAAAAAAGTAGTTTATTTTCAATTAAATCTTCTAAAATTTTATTTTTAAGATTTTTCGCTATATTTCTTACATAATTAAAATAAAAAATATCCAAACTTCTGTCAATAAATTCACCTGATAATAAATCTAAAGATAAATTATTAAAATCTCTCAAAAAACTTGATAGTTCTGTAAAATTTAATAAATCATAATTTCCTTGAGCCAAAGTATCTATTAAAAATTTCAAATCATAAACTCCAGAAAAACCATTGGTTAAATTATCGAAGTTTTCACTTTTTAGAATATATTTTGCTTTTAAAAATTTTTTTATATGTGGCAAATCATATTTTAAAAAAAGTAATTTATAAACATCTTCAGTGCAATTTTCCAAAATTAATTTTTTTAAATGCCACATTTCCCAGTCAAAAATCATATCATATGTAATTTTTTCATATTCTCCATGAAGCCTATAACCTTTTTCGATTAAAATATTAAACAAATTTTTTAGAGGTAAATCTATAAGATCGAGAAAATCAGAGTCTTTTAATAATCTATTCTCAAAAGAACGAATAAGTCCACATATAAAAAAATAATTTTCATCTTCTTTTAAATTAATGTTATATAACATTTAATATCTTCCCCACTTCCTGTTCTAGTTTTTCTTTTTTTAACTTAAATATTTGATCAAAAGAGAGATTTATCTCAATATTCCCTTTTTTTAATATTAATCCAGCTTTTATATTCACAGTATCAGAAGAAAGTGTAAATCCATCACCAAGTTTATTAATAAGTTTGTCACCTAATTCGTCCCGATCTCTTTTATTTAAAATAATTTGATACCCTCTATCTTTAACACTTTTTTTAACAAGGCTTTCTAAAAATTGAATATAAATATCTCTATCATAAGATAAATACTTATTAAATACTTCATTAAAAACTTTATCTATTAAAGACCTCTTTTTTTCTAATATTTTATTTCTGCATTCAAGTTTAAAATCAAGAAATCTTTTTCTTTCATCATTTTCTATATCTTTTTCTAGTCTCTCTATCTGTTCTTTTACATAAATCTCAATCTCTTTATCAATTTTTTCTTTTTGTTGTTTAATTTTTTGATCCCACTCTTTTTCTATCTGTTCAAGTTTTAATTTCCCATCATTTTCAATTTTATTAATAATATCTGTAAATCCCATTATTTTTGCCTCTTATTTAACATTTTTTAAAACTAAAAATAAAGAAGCAAGTAAACCTAATATTGCATAGAATTCTACAAATACTGCCATTGTCATAGCTTTTCCTGTTTCTTTAGCTTGTTTAGAAACCATAGCTATACCACTTGCACAAACTTTACCTTGAAAAATCCCTGAAACTAAACCAGCAATACCTACTGGAAGTCCTGCAAATGTATACATTAATCCCTGTGCAAGGGTTATTTCGTAAATCTGATCAAGAGTTGATGCTCCAATTATATTAAGTCTTAATAAAATTAGAAATCCAATTAAAAACCCATAAATACCTTGAGTACCTGGTAAAGCTATTAATAATAAAAATTTACCAAATCTTTTAGGATCTTCTGCTAGTGATCCAGCTGCTGTTCTAGCTGCATAAGATATGCCAAGTGCAGAACCAATTCCTGATAAAGCAACTGCAAATGCAACACCAAGTAAAGCTAAAGCTACTCCCATTTTTATCCTCCTAAATTAATCTTTTAACTTAATAAATTTATACACTTTAGAAAATGGAGTAAATTCCTTTCCCCCACCTTCATAAAATTGTTTAAAAAATTCAACATATTGTAATCTCATAGAATGAACAAAAGCACCTAATGAACCAATGAGAATATTAAATGTATGTCCTACTAAAAGAATAATAAGACCAAAAATAAACCCACTGATACTTTTACCTTCCCCTATAAACATTTTTGCAAGTGTATTTATAACCATAGCAATTACACCAGAAGATAAACTTAAAGCTAATAATCTTGAATATGAAAGAATATCCCCAATTATTCCAGTCAAACCATAAACACCAAAAAATTTCTTTAAAAATCTATCACTCTTTGGATCCTCAGCACCCATAAATAAAATAATTAATATAATACCAATTATAAATAGATAACTCATTACATTAGTAATAGTTGGATTAACTTGTATATTAATGAGTGGTAACAATAAAAAAACAATTGAAACTATTAGTAGCAAATAAGAAAAATACTCTCCAAAGGCTTTCTTTATACTCCCTTGAGTTAAAGATATAACAAAGCCAATAAAATAGGAACAAAATAATTGTATAATTCCAAGGAGAAGTGATAATCCAAACAAACTAAGAGGAGAATTCATAGAATCAATAATTGTAATTTTCTTAAGAAAAGAGGGAGAAAATCCAAAAAAACTTCCCATTAAAGCTCCAACGATAATCGAAAGTATTCCAACTTGAAATAGCACCTGAAATAACTGTTTTGTTTCTCCTTGATATTTCTTCATTAAAAAAAATGACAATATAGAAAGAAATAAACCATATCCAGCATCACCAGTACAAATTGCAAAGAATAATGCAAAAAAAGGTGTAAATAGAGGTGTAGGATCTATTTCATTATTTTTGGGAGGCGAGTATAAATTTGTAATTAATTCATAAGGCTTTACTATGCTTTTATTTTTATATGCAATTGGAATTGTTTCATCAGGTTCAGGATCAACATATTCTATTTCAAGTTCTTTATATTTTTCTTTTACCTTATTTAATCTATCAATATCCTTCTTTAAAATCCATGCAGGAAAAACCACAAAAGACTCTGATGATAAAAAATTTTCCTGTGTTTGAATCTTTGATAAATAAGAATAATAATAATCATAATATGCAAGAAGATTATTTTTATAACTCTTAAATTTTATCTCTATATCACTTATTAATTTATTGTTTTCTTCTTCTAGAAGAAGGATCTTTTTTTCATAATTTTTTATTATTTCTGTTATAATTCCCTTTTCTTCTTCAACACTAACTTCTTCTCCACCAAGTTTCCTAAGGATACCAAATATATCTTTATAAATATCTTTTTCAGAAATTATAGCAAAGTATATATCTGAATTAATGCTTGATATTTTTTCTACACTCCATAAATTAAAAGGATTATAAATATTATCTTTTAAAGTTTCAGAACTTTTTTTAAGATCAAAATATTTATTAAGTTCATCAAGAAAATTTATATATTTTTGATTATTAATCAAACCAAATCTTATAATAAAATCATTTGTATCTTTTATAATAGATATATCATAAGGGAAAGTGTGAAAAGGCTTTAAATGTTCAATCTTACCATTTAATTTTGATATCTCTTCATTATTCTTTAATATTTTATCAATATTATCTGATATATTCTTTATAATACTTTTCCCATCAAAATATTTAATTAAATCTTCAAATTCTTTTTTTGAAATTATAAGTTTTTCTTCAGAATTAAAATTCAATTCTTTTATATTTGAAGCAATAAACTGAAATATTTTATCAAGTTCAAAAACAATTTCTTTAATAGATTCTTTTTCTTTTGATATACTATTCCTTAACTCAATTAAATTAATCTCTTTATTCTTTAAAATGTTTTCCTTAAGAAAATTTACAGTTTCTTCATCAATGTGAACCAATCCTATTTCTTGTAAATATTCAAGCACCTCATTTAATATCGAAATATGTGATGTTATAATTGCCTTTTTTACTTTATGTACACCCATTTTAACCTCAAGATTATTAATTTTTAAAAATAAATATTCTGAAATAAAAATACTTTAAAATTATTATAAATTTAAAGGTAAAATTAAAATGCTTAATCAAAAAGGTGTCTTTCTACAAAGTTTTTAGCATCATTAATTAAATTTTGAGGAATTTTATCCAATTTAGCTAATTCACTATCTGTTTCAGATTTTGTATCCTCTATTAATTTATTTATCTCTTTTTCTTTTATCTCTTTTATTTTTTTAAGTTCTTTCTCTATTACTAATTTTGCCTCATTATATTTATGATTTTTATATTCATTCAAACTTTCAAATTCTTTTTTCTTTTTTTCAATTAAATTTTCAATCCTTTCTTTAATTTCTTTTTCTTTTTCATAAATTAGTTTTATATTATCAATTCCCATAAAATTCTCCACTGTATATTTAATAATTTATTTATTTTTACTTAGTTGTCAATATTAAAAACTTTTTTCTTCTCCCCCATTTTTATTTTCATTGTTAATATTTTATCAGATTGAAAAATTTTATTTGTTAGAAAAATAAATATCATAAAGACTATAAATTGATATATTATTCCAGCTCCAACTAGTAAATAATCTTTCAACAAAAGTGAGTTTATTACAAAGAAAGGATGCGCAAATGGTATTGCATAAATTATTAACTTAACCACTATAGGTAATTCATTAATATTTAAAAAAATACTTAAAAAATAAGGAATTAGAGACAAAAACATAATAGGAGTTATAACTGTTTGAACTTTCTTAACATCTTCTGCAAACAGACCAAGAATTAATGAAATAGCAAGAACATTTAAAATAGCAGTAAAAATAGAAAGTGCTACTAATAAATAATCAATAAATTTCAAATTAAAATCTATATTTTTAAGAATAATAGACATTTGTTTTGAAGCTTCAGATAATGAGGAAGTATTCATTCCAGTTACCCCTCTCATATATGAATTGAATCCTATAATATAAATTAGAGCCATAAATAGTGAAACAATAGCACCAGCTATCATTTTAGAGGTTGCTATATCACTTCTTCTTATAGGTATAGAAAGTAAAGTTTCAAGTGTTTTATTCTCTTTCTCAGATGCAATTGCAACTGCAACCATTTGAGAGGACATTATTATTAACATGTATACTATAATTGGAACTAATAAATTTTGTAAATACAAGAAACCAATTATCATTTCTAGATTTCCTTTGGTAACTTTTCCATTAAAAATAACAAATTCGTTGTATGAGACTGGATTTTCATAAAATTTATACTTTTCATCTGGAAACAAATTAGTATATATCATTTTGTTAAAAGTTTTCAAAATATTAATTAAAGAACCTCCTGATGATCTACCAAAACTTATACCCCCAATACTTTTTAAAACATTATAAATTTCAAACTGTATATCTTCTATATTTTTGCTTATTATAAAATTGAAATAGCCCTTTTTAATAAATAAAATTGTGTCGAGTTTATGTTCTTTAGCATATTGAAAATCTTTAAGAAAATCAATATTTTCTGCTTCTTTTACAAAAAAAACAACATTTGCTTTTTCTAAAAATGATAATAACTCTTTTTTTAATGGTTCATATGAAGAAGACTGGGAATCTTTCTCAAAGATTATATAAGTCGATATTTTCTTATTTTGGGCTTTCTTAGTTTCAGAAGACATTATTTTTCCAATTAGAACAAAAATTAATACAGTAATAATTAAAGGAAGAATCATATTAATAGTAAGAAGTTCTTTAATCTCTTTTTTTAATAAAATAAAAAACTTATTTTCACCGATATTTTTCATTTTAATCCTCATTTTTATTTAGACTTATAAGTTCAATAAAAACTTCTTCTAAATTTGATTTATTGAATTTTTTCTTTAACTCTTCTGGTTTTCCAATTTCAAGAATATTCCCTTTATATATGAATCCAACTCTATCTGATAAAAATTCAATTTCTAGCATATTATGAGAAGATAAAAGAACAGACATCCCTTCTTCTTTAAAAGATTTAATTATTTTTCTTATTTCAAATGCATTTTGAACATCAAGTCCGCTTGTTGGTTCATCTAAAATTGCAAGTTTAGGTTTAAACATAATTGATCTTGCAAGTAAAAGTTTTCTTGTCATTCCTTTTGAATATGTGGTAACTTTATTTTTTAATCTATCTCCAAGACCACATATCTCTGAAGCTTTCTCAATAAATTTCTTTTTATCTTCTCTATTTTTAGCAAAAAATGATGCCATAAAATCAAGATATTCTTGTCCTGTTAAATTTTTATAGACCCCAGCTTCTTCAGGAAGATAGGAAATATTTTCTCTAATTTTATTATCATCTTTGCCATAAACGAAATCACCAAAATATATCTCTCCCTCATCTTTTTTTAATATTGTTGCAATAATCCTTAAAGTGGTCGTTTTACCTGCTCCATTTGGTCCAATTAAAGCAAATATTTCTCCTTTTTCAATATTAAAACTAATACCTTTTAAAGCTTTTAAATCTCCATAACTTTTCTTAAGATTACTAACACTTAATATACTCATTCAAAAACCTCTAAAAATTATTTTGTTATTCTCTAAATTAATCTTATAAAGAATGAAACATCTTGTTTTAATAGTTAATAAAAAACTTTAATCTACAAGAACTAAATCTATTATTAAAACAGTTTTTTTCTATAAAAAAAAATACACCACTATTAAAAAATTAAAATAAAAAAATATTAAAACTTATACCCCATTGAAAAAGAAAAGAAGCTTTCTTTATAATTTAAAAAATAGTTATAATATAAAATAAAAGCAAATCCAGCTAAATCTAAAACTATACCAGCTCCTATTGAATTATAGTAAGATGAATAATTTTCAACATTAGTAAAAAGATCATAGTAAATAATTATACCATATTTTATAAATCCTTCCCCAAATATAAATCTTATATCATTATTTAGAAAAGATTTCACATCACTTTCAAAAATATAACCATACTTATCAGAAGAAATTCCTCTTATTCCTGTCCCTATTCCTTTACCATAATTATAAAACCTATTCATGAGAGATCCATATTCAACAGCATTAATAAGAAATGGGGTATTATTCTTATCTGACATTTTATCAAAAACAAAAAGGTTATAATAAGAAATATCTATATTAGTAACTCTTAAAATATTAAATTTAATATATGATGTTAAAGAATATTTAATTAAATTATTGTTGAATAAAGGATTCTGGGCACTTTTTGGGTAATAATTTAAACTTAAATCTATTAACCAACAATTTTTTAAAAATTCCCCATCAAGAACTTTTATTATGGAAATAATAGAATTTAATGAAATTCTATTTAAATAATAAAATTGTTTCTCTAAATAACCAGCATTTGTATAGAAAGAACCAGGTGAAAAATAAACATAGGATTGATTTTTTAAGACTAAACTTAAAATTAAAAAATTAATTGGCATGAAACTGAATTCAACTTTACCACCAACTGTAAAGTAATTAGCTTTAACATTTTTTATATCCCCAGAAAAAACACCACTAAAGTTATTAGTTAGGTTATTAAAAAAGTAATCCCCATAATATCCAACATTTCCATATAAATTAATATTTCCAAAATTATAAATCATTAAAAGTTTTAAATCAAGCCCAAAAATCCCAATACCAAAATCAAAGTCAGTTTCAAAAGCATAAATATTAAAAGAGAATACAATAATTAAAATCAATATTAACAAAATTAAATAATTAAAAGTTATTTTTTTCATAAAAACTCCTATTTATATATAAAAATTTTACAAATTTAAAATTTTAATATATATATTTTTTTCCTTTTAATTAATATTAAAATAAATTATTATTTTTTCAATTTTAATTTTTTTTATTATACCTTAAAAATTTTTAATTTAAATTTATATTTTTTAATATAAAATCTGATTAGTATTAATTTTATAAGCAATTTTTTATGAATAACTTTGATAAATTCGAATATTTATTTGAAAAATATTTTAATATTGAAAATTTTAAGAAAAGAAACTGCTTTTTTCTATTAATTGACAATAACATTTTAAATTTTGAAAAAATTAAAGACTATTTTAATGAAAAAATTGTAAAATTTGCAGAAAACTTTATTAATTTTGAAAATAATACTCCTAAACTAAGTGAAAATATAATTAAAAATCAGTATTTTTTAATTTTTTATAAACCTTCATATTATGAAACAGAAATAGATAATAATGATATTAAAACATATTATATTTATAATTTTGAGGTTTCTTATATTAAAATAAACTTTAATAATAATATTATTTCTTTAAATAAAGATATAATTGATTTTTTATCAAATAGAGTAATTCCAATTAACATTGAAAACATATTTTTTGATCCTTCATTTAATAATGAAAAGAATATTATAATAAAAAATTCTATAGACAAAATAATAGAAGAAAGTCTTATAAAATTTAGAACATCTCAAATAATGTCTTATAAATGGTTTAAAAATATTTTTAAATTTTTATATCACAATATTAACCTTATTAAAAAAGGATACAAAAATAATTTAAATATTTTAACAAATAATTTACCTAATAACATTGAAAATTTTAATAATATTCCAAACTATCTAACTAAAGAAAACAATAAAGAAAATATGCATAATGATAATGAAAATAATATAAATATTTTTTTAATAGGTTCCTCTCCAAATCTTGATTTAGAAATATCCAATCTTAAAGAAGAAATAAATTATTTTGATAAAAATAAAAAAAAGTATTTTACTTTTTGCATAGATAACTCCTACTTTACTCTTTTAAGAAACAATATTAGTCCTGATTTTATAATTTCTTTTGACCCAGCTACTTTTACACAACTTTTTATATTAAAAAAATACATCCCATTTATAAAGAGTCCATCAATAATATGTCCTACTACTTTAAATCCTAAAACTTACAAAAATTTAAAAAAAGTATTTTTATTTAATCCTGGAATAGATTTTGAAGATGAAATATTTAATTTTTCTTTTAATAGTTTTAATAAAATTTTTATAAATAAATTTCAAAATAAAGATAATCCAATTAATTTTATAAAAAATCTACCTATACTTAATTTTAACATCACAAATGTTGGCTCTGCATCTCTTAAAATTATCTACACCATAAAAGAGCTTTTGAAAAATAATAAAGACAATAAGGGGGAAAATAATAGTTTAAATTTTACCCTAAAAATATATGGAATAGATTACTCATTTAATTCATATAAATATTATTCAAAAGAGTGTTTCTGGCAAAAATATAATAGAACTAATGAATCATATAAAGACACAACAATTAAAAATAATTTTAAAAAATGTGTTTATAAAAATGAAAAAAAACTATTTTTAATTTATAAAGAAGAATTTTCTAATGAATTAGAATATCTAATTAAAAGTGATAAAATTTATGAAGATGGTAGTTTATTTATTTCTAAAAATAAATCCTCAATTTTAGTTCCTCTTTTATCTTACTTTTATTTTATTAAACTCAAAAAAAAATCTAACCAGAAAATATCTTTTAATTTAAAAGAACAAGAAAAAACAAAAAAAGCTATTAAAGATTATATAAATAAAATTATTCTAAACCTTTCTTTATAATTACCTTATTGAAACTAATCTCTTTATTAAATAATCTTTTATATTTTTCATTTTTATTATATATTGTATTTTCTACCAAATTTTCATTTCCTTTTTCACAAACAAATATTATAGATCCTCCAAATCCACCACCCATCAATCTTGCACCTTTAATAAAATATCTATTTTTATAAAGTTCCATCATAATATATTCAATTTCTTCAACTGATACTTCATAAAATAGAGCTAAAGAAATATGAGTAACCCAAAGAAGTTTAAAAGCTTCTTCATATTCTTTCCTTTTTACAAAATACTTAAATAATTTAGTTCTTCCTATCTCAGTTACAAAGTGAAACAACCTTTTTAAAATTATATTATAATCATAATTTTTATTATTTTTAATTTCATCAATAATATTAAGTACTATTTTATTCCATTTAAAAATAAAAAATGATTTATTTAAATCTTTATTACTATAAAAATATTCTATTATATCATCTATAAATTTTTCTTTTATAAATTCATATTTTGATTTTATATTGTTATTGTCCTTATTATCATAAATGCTTGCAAAATATTTATCTAAATTACATAATATAATCTCGTTAATCTTTTTAATTTTTTCAAATCCATTAAAGTATTTAAGATATATTTCTGCAAAACTTCTTACATTTAAATTATATTTTTTTAATGCTTCCTGAATAATATCTTTTTCTTTAATACGAGTAGTATAACCTTCACCTGAAATAGAATGCTTTACATTTGAATTTATAATAAAAAATTCATAGTTACCCTTTAGGTTTAAATAACAAACAAAATTAGTTTTTCTCTTATCACTTAAAATTTTATTTATTTTTTCATAATCCAAAAAAAGTAATTTATCTTTTTCACCATAACATATTGAAAGTTGGTCTAAAAATCCACATGGAGCACCTATATATTTATTTTCTGTTTCTTTAGCTAATAAAGCTACATCAAATCTGTTAAAAGGCAAGTTAAAATACTTAGTTAAACTGTAAATCATTCCACATAAAATGGAAGCAGAGGAGGAAAGGCCAGCAGATAATGGTAATGTAGTATCAATAATTATTTTGATTGGTTCATTAATAATAACACCTTTATCCTTTAAAAGTAAAAAAGGTGCAATAATATAACCATACCATATTTTTTTCAAATCATCTTTATTAAAATCATATATTTCATCATATGAAATAAATAGTTCTTTATTATAAAGTTTTGAATAAATAAATATTCCTCTAACTTGAATATTTTCATATTTACTTATATTGATATAGTTTCCTAGATTTATTGATGCAGGAATAGAAAGACCATTAACATAATCTACATGTTCCCCAATAATATTTATTCTACCTGCTGAATAAACTAAAACTTCCATTTTAACCTCTTAAAATAATTTATAAAATATACACAAAAAATTTCTAAATTAAAATATATAATTTAAATAATAATATAATATTATTTAATAAAAATAAATTTAAATAATTTAATTTTTTCTTATTTTATTTTATTTTTCATTCTTTTTATATTTATATATTCCATTCATTTTTGTAAAACTAAATATTTCTTAAAAATTGGATTCTATAAAATAAAAAAAGCTGGCGTAAAGCCAGCTCTTTATCTCCAGCTGCAGGGATCGAACCTGCGACCCACGGATTAACAGTCCGTTGCTCTACCGGCTGAGCTAAGCTGGAATATTATTTACAATTAATTTAATTATCAAATTATAAATTTTTGTCAATCATTTTTATAATAAATTTATCTTTTTATCTTCTATCGATTTTATTTTTTTTGTCTAAATTTTTTAAATGTTTTGCTCTATTTAAAACACTTTTTAAAAACCTTTCAAGAATTGCCTCAATATCAGACTCTTCATACATTTTCTTTATTGTCTCATTTGAAAAAAGTTTTTTTGAAATTTTATATTTTTCATTTTTAAAATCAACATCAAAATCTTCATCTTTAATATCAATATCATTCTTATATTCTTCATTAATAATTTTAGTAAATATTTTCTTTGCTATATGAGAAAAAGCATTTGAAGCATCATTAAAATCTTCACTTTTATTTATAAGATCATTAAATTCATGTATAAATTCATTTTCATATTTAACAAATGAAATTTTTTTCATAAAAATTTCTCCAATAATTATTATTAAAATAAAATTTTATTAAAAGGTTTTCTGTTTCTTACTTTGTTGAATAAGTATTGGAGAAGCTATAAAAATAGAGGAATATGTACCAACAACAATTCCAAAACTTAAAGCTAATCCGAAATCTCTCAAAACTTCACCACCAAAAATAAAAATCATAAATACAACAAAAAAAGTTGTTAATGATGTTATTATTGTTCTAGAAAGTGTCTCATTTATAGATTTATTTATTAGTAAAGAAAAATCCATTTTTGGATATAATTGATAATTTTCTCTTATTCTAGAATAAACAACTATTGTATCATTTAAAGAATATCCTATAAGAGTTAAAATTGCTGCAAGAACATTCAATGTAAATTCCCTTTTCAATATAATAAGTAAAGATAATGTTAATAAAACATCGTGAATTAAAGCAACAACTGCACCTATAGAAAACTTCAAATGTTTAAATCTTATAAGAATATAAAATAATATCAAAACAAAAACTACAAGTACTAACCAAATAGAATCCCTTAAAAATTGTTTCGACATTGTTGCACCAATTAAATTGATAGATAACCAATAAACATTGCTTTGTCCATATCTATCTTCAATCAATTTTTTTAATTTATCCTGTTTCATTTGATTTTCACTGTCTTCTTTAGAAACTGGAATTTTTATATTGTAAGTTTTTGATTCTTCACTTCCAATTTGTACAACATTGCTTCCAAAACCACCTTTTACAACTGTTTCTCTAACATTAGCAAGTGTAGCCTCTTTATTATCAATTTGAACAATAAATGAAATACCTCCTGTAAAATCAATCCCAAATTTAAATCCATTAATAAATATAAAAGCAATACCGACTAAAAGAAACAAAATAGAAAATCCTATTGCAACAAATCTATATTTAACAAAATTTATCTCTTTTTTCATAATTAAAGAATCCTCCTTTTAAATCAATTTTTCTTTTTTTATATTGATATGTTTTTCTTTCTTTCATCTTTGTAAATTGAAGTCATAATTAACCTAGAAGTAATTAATACCACGATCATATTTATCACTATACCAATAGAAAGGGTTACAGCAAATCCTCTAATAGGCCCAGAACCCAATTGTGCTAATGCAATAGAAGCAATTAATGTTGTTAAGTTTGAATCAAATATAGTTAGAAAAGCCTTATCATAGCCTATACTTACTGCAAGATATGGTGGTTTACCACCTCTTAACTCATCTTTTATTCTTTCATAAATAATTACAAAAGCATCTATACCCATACCAATATTTAATATGATACCTGCAATACCAGGTAAAGTTAATGTATATGAAAATGCAGCTAAAAAAGCAACAAGAAAGAAAATATTAAAAATAAGAAGAATATCTGTTAATAAACCTATTAATTTATAATAAATAATAGCAAAAATCAAAACTAGCAAACCTCCAATTAATCCTGCTTTAATTCCTCTTTGAATAGAATCTTTACCAAGAGTAGGACCAACCTCATTTTGTTCAGCTATAACAATTGGTACAGGGAAAGAACCTGCTTTAAGAATCAAAGCTAAATCAAAAGCTTCTTCTGGTGTAAAATTACCTTGAATAGTAGCATTTGGAGAATTTATAGGTTCAGTAATCATAGGCATACTTAAAACTTTATTATCTAGAATTATAGCAAGTGGTTTATTTACATTATTTTTAGTAACCTCATAAAAGATTGCTGCTCCTTCAGCAGAAAGAGAAAATGCAACTTCTGGGCCCCATTGCCCATTTATAACATCAACTTTTTTTAAATATGTCCCATCAAGTTCCACTTTTTTCTTTACTACTGTAGCTACATCTTGAACATAATTTCCATATTTATCTTTTTTATATATTCCCATAACCTGTGAATCTTCTGGAATTAAATCTAACCTAACAATATTCCCTTTTTCATCTATAGCTCCAGGAGTATTCTTTAAAAGATTAACAGTTTCAACATCCACTAATTGAAAAGTTAACCTTCCTTCTCCAACAATAATATTTTTAATTCTGTTGAAATCTTTTGCTCCAGGTAATTCTATGGATATTAAATTTTTCCCCATCCTACTTATTTTAGGCTCAGTAACACCAAATTGATCTATTCTGTTTTTTAAGATAAGAAGCACCCTTTGCATAGCTTCTTCTTTATCAGCCTCTGTATAATCTTGAAAATTAGTAAAATCAGCTTTTAATACTATATATATTCCTCCTTTAAGATCAAGACCCAAATTGATAATTTGTTTTGAAAGTTTTCGCAAGTCTTCAATTCTTTTTAAATCTTTATCTGAAAGTCCTGCATTTGCAAGATCTTGAGGACTCAAAGTCAATAATAATTTATCCTGTTCAGAAACTAAGAAGTACCATTTATAAGTTGGAATAAGAAGATAAATAGAAAAAATTATCATAAAAATTGTTATAAATAATCTTGTCCTATTTCCCATTTTTCCTCCTGAAAATATAAAAAAATTTGAATAATATTATAAATTAAATTATCAAAAAATCTTTTTCTAAAATATATTTTTTTTATCTTTGCTTTTGATAAAATAGATTAAAATCAAAACTATTATAACTAAAATTAAGTAAATAATATAAGATAAAGAAAGTTTAGGGGTTAAAATAAAGTCCCTAATAAGTTTGAAAATATTATATTTTTCCATAAAAAAATCTTTTATTATTATATATTAATAATTTTTTAAACTAATATAAATTTTATTAATTATTTTGCTTTTTCTCAACATAAACAATTGCAGATTTAGAAAACTCTATTGAAGTAGAATCATCTACTTTAACAATTACAGTATTTTCTTTTGTTGAAACAACAGTACCATGTATACCACCAGAAGTTATAACTTTATCACCTTTTTCAAGAGCATTAACCATTTCCTGATGCTTTTTTTCCTGTCTTTTCTGGGGAATTACAAGTAAAATATAAAATAAAACCATAATAACAATAAAAGGCAAAAATAAACTTAAAAGATTTCCTGATCCACTTGTTCCTTGTGTACCAGTAGGAGCAGCCATTAACATTATATTTAACAAATTCATATACTCTCCAAAAAATTTTGTTTTAATCTTTTTAACATATATTTTTATTTAGTCAATAAAATAAAAATTTTTAATAGATAAAAATAAACATTAAATTACTTAAATATTAAACCTATAAAAATAAAAAGATAAATTATATTTTTAGAAAATTTAAATAAAATAAATATAAAATTAGATTTAGATTTTTCCAAAAAATTAATAGTTCAAATTTTTTATTTTTAAAATATTTATATGTATCTGAAATTTTTTAATAATATTAATAAAATTGTATATTTTTAATTAAAGATAATTGATTCTTAAGGAGTTATTATTATATTTTTCATCTTCCCAGTTAAGATAGAATAGCTACCATTTGATGAAATAAAAATAAAATCCCAGATTCTTATAAAACTATTATCATTTTTTATAACCCAACTATTTCCACCATCTTTAGAATAATATAATCCTTCTCCGTAAACCAATAAAGCTATAATAGAACCATCTGAACTCATAGAAACTGAAACCCAATTATTATTTCCAAGATTAGTTTTTTCTTCCCAATTATTGCCACCATCATTTGATAAATAAACACCACCATTTTCAACAAAAGCTATTATTTTTTGTCCATTAGAAGATATACACATTTTTTCCAATTCTTTGGACTCAAATTCATTTTTTCTTGTTATGGCAATTTTGTTACTGTCTCCAGAAATAGGTACATCTCTCCAACCCCTCACTCCTAAAGAATTTATTTCATTCTAATTTGAACCACCATTGTTGAAAGATAAATATATCCTCAATTAACTAATGAAATAATCTTATCCCCATTAGAAGACATATCACAGCCCATCCACTGACAAGAATTAATTTCTCCTGCTATTGTTTTTCAATATATGTGTTAAATATATTATTAACTGGATTTTGTTCGTTTTGATTTTGATTATTAATAATATTATTTAACGGTTGTTTACAAGAAAACAAAAAAATTAATAAAATTAAAAAAAATAAACTTTTTCATAAAAATTCCTTTAATTTTTTTAGATAAAAATATTTAAACCCAATATTTATTATTATAAATCAAAAAAAAATAGTAATTATTTTGAAAAATTATTTGTTTTTTATTAAAAATAATATTTTATTAATTTAGTTAAAAACAAACTTAAACCAAATGAAAAAAGAAATAAAAAAAATTTTAAAATATCTTTTTTACATTCCTTTAAGTAAAAGTGTTTTAATTAGAAAAATTATTTTAATTATATTATTAAATCCAAACAATAAATTTTCTTTTTTATACAAAAATAAAAAATGTTTTGGAGATGATATAAAAAGTATCTTGAATTTATTTTATAAATTAGGTTTAACAAATAATTTTTTTGTTTATATTAGATTATTTTTATCAAAGTCTATAAAAATTAACATAAAAGAATCTGGATTTATTGCAAGATTTTCTATTCTTTTTGTCCCATTTTATTTTAAACATTTAAATAACTTTAAGTTAAAAAAAATATCAATCCTTCCATCAAAGACTTTAAGAAATAGAAGGCTTCAAATTGAAAGAGAAATAGAAATTTTTTTAAGTCACTTTTTTTATGATATAGAAATTAGATACTTAAAGAATAATGATTATCTGCCTGTTCAATTTACTTTAATAAATAATATTATAAATAAAGAAAATTTTAATAAAGAACAGTCTATAATTCAAAAGTGTGAAAATAATTTTATTTTTGATAAAATAAAAAATTGTCTAACTATCAAGTTTAATATCTCTAAAACATCTCAATCTTTAAGTTCTCTTTTAATAATCATTCCATTAATTTTAATATATAATAGTAAAACTAATAGCAAAATATCGAGTTTGAATTCTATAAAATTAATAATAACTAATATAAAAAGCTTCTCATTTATAATTATGACCTTATATATTTTATTAAAAAATGGTATAATAATATACATTGAATCAGAAAAAAACAAATATAAAAAATTAACAAATAAAATATTGAATAATCTTTTTAAAAGTTTAATTTTAGAATATTTTGAAATAAATAAGAAAAAAGATAAACCATCTAAACTTGATAATTTTAACTTAAATTTAATTTTTAAAAAAATAAAAATTTATGATAATAATTATAAAGAATATAATTTAATTAAATTAAAAAATGATTTTAAATACATTTTAGAAAACTTTGAAGAAAACATACTTAATGAAAATTATATTAAAGAACTTGATCTATCAATTCTTTCTTTCTTTTACATACTATTTTATTTATACCCCAATAATCTTTTTCTCAAAATTTTTTTTAATAAAAAATTAAAAAGGTTTTTAAAAAAACCTCAAAAAATTAATTATTTCTGCTATCAAGGTGATTTTCTATTTTTTATATTTTTTGATATATTAAATAAAAGTAAAAAAAATACTTTTTATTTTAACTTTGAAAATTCACCAGATATTATTTTCCCATCAATTTTATTTACTATAATTAAAAAGAAAAAAGTATTTTTCTATGGTATAGAAAGATTAATATATAAAGAATCTAATAGGATAACTAGTATCCAAAACGAATTTCATAAACTTAATATAAACATTTTTTATAATAAAAAAGAGAATTACTTATACATTGACGGAAAAGAAGCTTATGAAAAACTTATTAATTTTCAAAAGACTATTAAAAAAAAGGTTTTAATTAATTCTTACAATGATCACAGGATTGTGTTTTTATTTTCAATTCTATGTTCTATTTTTGGTTTAAAAATTAAAATAAAAGGGAAAAGTTCTATTTCAAAAACATTTCCAAACTTTTTTAATTTACTTAAAAAAATTTATTGTTATAATAATAAAAATTAAATATTTTAAAATTAAATCTTAAGAATTTAATAGATTAAACTTATTAGAATGATATGAACTCTTTTGGAAAACTATTTAAAATTACTATATTTGGAGAATCTCACGGACCTTATGTTGGCATAACAATTGATGGAGTTCCTCCAGGAATAAAACTAAATATTTTAGACTTTAAAAGAGACTTAAAAAGAAGATCTCCTAATTACTATGGTTCAACCAATAGAAAAGAGGAAGATATACCTATTATTATATCAGGTATAAAAAATAATTTAACAAATGGATTTCCTTTGACTATTTTATTTGAAAATAAAAAATATAAAAATATTTATTTTAATTTTGATAAAGATAAAGAAAAAAATATTAATTACTATGAAAAATTCCTTACAATACCAAGACCATCACATGTTGATTTCGCTGCTATAAAAAAATGGGGTAAATTTTTTGATATAAGTGGTGGTGGACATTTATCTGGAAGACTTACAGTTTGTATTGTTGCAGCAGGTGTTGTTGCAAGAAAAATAATAAATAATAATTTTACTGAAATCAATAGCAATATCGAAAAAAGAATAAAAAATGATCAAGATTTTGAAATTAAAAAAAATTTCAATAAATCAATCAAAATAAAATGCGAACCAATAGAAATATATGGAATAACGGATAAAAAAAAATTTTTAGATATTATTAAAAAAATTAAAGATGAAAATGATAGTATCGGAGGAATATTACAATGCAGAATAAAAGGTTTACCTGCTGGCATTGGTGAGCCATTTTTTTATTCTCTTGAATCAGCCATATCTTCAATAATTTTTTCTATTCCATCAATAAAAGGTATAGAATTTGGTGCTGGTTTTAGTTTTTCAAAAATGAAAGGAAGTGAAGCAAATGACCCAATTGTAAATATAAATGGTAAAACAAGAACTAATTATAATGGTGGTATTACAGGTGGTATATCTAATGGAAATGATATAATTTTTAATATAGTTGCTAGACCTGTACCTTCCATAAAAAAAGAACAAGAAACAATAAATATAAAAACAAAAAAAATTGAAAAATTAGTTATTAATGGATGTCACGATTCTTGTCACATTTTAAGATTACCCCCTATAATAGAAGCAGCTTCTTATATTGCTATTCTTGACTTATTAATGATTAATAAATCTATAAACAAATAATGATACAATTTTTAAATTAAATTATTAGATAAATCAGAAATATTTTAAAGATAAATATTTATAAATTGAAATTTTATAATTTTAAAATAAAATTTAATATAGAACACCCTTCAATATTAATAATTAAAATTGTTTATAAAAAAAATAGCTTATGAAAAAGAAAATTTTATCCGTTTTATTTTCTATTTTTATAATTTTAATTAATTTTATTTTAATTATTTCTTGTCATCCAAAATTTTTATATAATAAAAATGAAGATATAGAATTTCATTGGACAAAGTTAAGAGGTAGTATTTATGAAGAAAACTGCCAATCAACATGTAAAGATAATATTGGCAACATTTATATATTAGGTAATTCTAACAGTTCTTTTGATGGACAAACAAATTATGGTTCCTATGACTTTTTTATAATTAAATATGACAGTAATGGAAACCATATATGGACAAGATTTAAAGGAGGTTCGGAAATAGATTATGCTTATGATATAGTTTATGACCCAAATGGCTTTTTATATGTTGTCGGTTATACGAGTGGAAGTTTTGACGGACAGACAAATAATGGTAGTGATGATATTTTTGTTGTTAAATACGATTTAAATGGTAATACAATATGGACAAGATTAATAGGAACAAATTCTAATGATCAAGGAAGGGCAATCTGCATTGATAAATCTGGCTATATATATATTACAGGTTCATCATGGGGCAATTTTTATGGTGCTAATAATGGTCAAAACGATACTTTTATATTAAAACTTGATCCAGGAGGAAATGTTTTATGGGGTGTATTAAGAGGAAGTAATAATTATGAAAATGGTATGGATATTATAACAGACAATGATAACAATATATATTTATGTGGAAATACAAATGGTTCATTCGATTCCCAACTTAATAATGGAGGAGAAGATATATTTGTTATAAAATATAGCTCAATAAATTCATCTCCAATTCATGAATGGACAATATTTAAGGGATCTAGTATTGATGATTATGTTACTAAAATATTTTTAGATAGTAATAATAAAATTTATATTGTAGGAACAACATTTGGAAATATTGATTCTCAATTAAATATGGGTGGAGGAGATGGATTTATTATTAAATTAAACAATATTAATGGAAATACAATTTTTACAAAATTAAAAGGTGGTCCATTACAAGAAGATGGTTATTTTAGCATTTTTATTAAAGAATATTTTATATATGCCATTGGATATACCAATTCTTCTTTCGATAGTCAAATAAATAATGGCGGAGAAGATATATTATTAGTAAAATATGATATTAATGGCAATCATATCTGGACTAAATTTATAGGAACAGAACAAAATGAAACAGGAGTTGATATATTAATTGATAATTTCGGAGCCATTATTATGGTAGGAAATGCTGCAGGTCCTCTAAATAATCAACTCAATTTTGGAGAATCTGATGTTTTTATAATAAAATTATTAAGCAAATAAAAAGTTAAAAATTTATCGATGTATTAAGATTAATTGTTAATATCTTATTATAAGGATAGGTAAATTCTCCTTTTTCTTCACCAAAATTATATGAACACCTTATATTTATTGGAGGATAATCACCAAAATATATATTTGTAGAAAAAACCAAAATAAATGTATTATCTGTTAAATTTCCATACAAACTTAGACTTAAATTCAAATGATTTTGAAAAAGTTTACTTTTTGCTATTGAACTTGCGAAATAGTATTTTCCATAATAAAAGGGTATAAAATAATCAGATAAATTCTTACCTAAGACCATTATAAGAGGTATTACTTCATCTATCTTTTCAATTCTATATCCCTGAGAATTGTAAAAAAAAGTAAAAGAAAAACTCAAACTTTTATCTTCTAAAAAATTTTTAGAAATTCCTGTAACTATTTGCAATGATGGTAAAGGTGGTAATATTTCTTCTACTAAATAAGGAAATGCTGCTTTCTTTATTCCTTTGATAAAATAACCATTAAAATATGACATTTCAAAATAGATATCTAAACTTAAATTGGTTCCACCAAAAAGAGTCCCAGAAAAATCAAAACCTATTTTTGGCTCATAACTCTTTCTAAAGTAACCTGTTAAACCAATTTCAAATCCAGAAAATGTAAAATCAATTCTTGTACCAAGACCACTTTTTTTAATATCATAATTTATAGAACTGCTATCTAATCCATATAGATCCCAGAAAAAAAACAAATTTATTTTATTTAAAGGTATATGCATTCTAACTCCTGGTTTACCACCCCTTGTATCCTGAGAGGAAAGAAAATTATATTTCTCAAGATTGATAAAATCAACTGGAGTCCACATAAAAGATGGCCCCCAAGAAATCAACTGTTTACCAACCCTAATAAATAAAAATGGTAAAATGTTATAATCAAAGAAAAACTCGGAAAGATTTAAATTTAAGTTATTTAGTTGATATGAATTTTTAAATTTATCTATATTGTCTGTAAAATAATAAATATAATAAGAATAATTATACTTGACATAAAATTTTAATATTTCCATAAATGAAATAGAACCAAAAAAATTACCTGAAATTAAACCATTTGAATTATAATTATTATAATCACTATAAAAATTATAGTTATTTGAATAATTTATAAAACCTCCAAATAGAAAGGAAAAAGTATTTTTTTTTGCTTCTTCCTTTTGCTTTTCAAACTCTTTATCAAAATTTTCTTCAGAATAAATATCTTCTTCAGAAGAAGTTTCCTGAGACAACACTTTATAACTAAATAAAAAACTATAAACTGTTAAAATAGTTAAAATTATTATAGAATAACTAAGTTTTTTTAACATATTTTTTATAAATAAATTATCAAACTTAAAAATTTTATTATAATTAAATTTTTTAAAAAAATTAATTAATCTCATAAAAAACTCCAATTTTTTACTTTTTATAGATCATTATCTTGATTGATTTTCTAAAAAAGCTTTAGTAAAAATATAATCAGGTATTTTTGAAATAGAAAAATCTTCAATCATTATTGAAGTTTTTTTGCCTTCTTCTATATTGTCAACAATCAATATTTTTGTTGCAATATATTTTTCACCTTTTAATTTCTCATACTTTATATAGTAATCAGTTTGCATCAATTTTTCAGATTGGGAAAAATATTCTCTTTTTACTGGAAGCATAGATTCTTTATCAACATAGATTTTTTGTATTGGATATGAAACATCAAGTTTTTTTGCTTTTAGCAAAATTACATAAGTGTCAAATTTTGCTACTTTTTCATCCTTTAAATAAGAAATATCATAAAGTTCTTCTGTTTTCATTTTTTCAAAACTTTCAGCTTTAGCATTTGTATCCCCAACATTCTCTTTTCTATTCTTATAAACAAACTCTCTAGTTGCAGGAAGATACATATAAAAATCATCCTTTATTCTTAAATAACCTTTTCCTTTCTCTGAGTCTGGTTCAATAAAAATAAGAACAAATTTATCTTCCTTATCTCTTCTATACCATCTTAACTTATAAACCTTATTTGAAGAATTTGGATCAACCTGTATTATATTTAAAGTCGTTGTTATATCTTCATCATAGTTCAATTTATTTTCAATATCTCTTATAACTTTAACAGGATCAATCTTCTTTTGTGTTTGGGCAGTAAAAAAAATAAAAATTATTATTAACAATGTAGTTAAAAATACTTTTTTCATTTTCCTCTCCAATTTAATTTATTATTTTATATTTTAATATTTTATTATTGCAATGCTATCTTGTTAATTATTATTTAATAGACTTCTTAAAATTCTCTCCTCAATGCTTCAACTGGTTTTATTTTACCTGCATATCTAGAAGGTATATACGCAAAAATAATAGTTAAAAAAATAATAGCTAAAAGAAGAAAAATTAATTGTAATAAATTTATTAGAAAAAATAAATGTCCCCCTTTCAAAAATAATTGAAGATCTCTAATAGATGAAAGATCAATAAAATATGAAAAAATAAAAATTAAAAACCCCCCAACTATATATCCAATAAGTGTAAAAATAATGCCAAGGATTACATTTTCTAAAATAAACAACTTAACAATATCTTCTCTTTTCATTCCAATTGTTCTTATAGTTCCAATTTCAACCATTCTATTATTTATAGTCATTCTTATATTTATAAATAATGAAACTCCTATTATAAGAAAAAGTACAAAACCTATAACAAGTGCTACACCATTTAAAACAGAAGTAAATCTTTCAACAGCACTCATAATTTCATCTATTGCAAGAATAAAGAAAAAGGTACCATTTTTATTACTTTGCATAAAGTCTCTAATAAATTTTAAAAAAGCATTACCTCCCTGTTTGCTAAAATCAAGATATTCTTTAATTACATTATAACCTTTCTCTTCTAAAATATTATTTACCTCTTTTTTTAAATTTAATGTATTTCTTTTCTCTTTTTTATCAAAATAGATCAAAATTTCTTCAGATGAATCCAAAGGGAAATTAAGTCCCTTTTTTAAATATGAAAGATGTCCAAAACTCTGAGTTGAAAGTAGAAGATTTGAGCTTTTATAAATCCCCTTTATTACAAAAAATATAGTATTATATGCCCCTGTATATGTTTTAACTACTCCAAGAATCTCGTCCCCAATATCAACTTCAAGATAATTTGCATCTTCTTCAGAAATTATTATTGAAGATTCATCTTCTAAAAAATCTTTCCAGGAGCCTTTTAATATGGTAATCTTATTAATTCCTTTTTTATCAATTTCAGGGTCTATTCCAGTAATATCAATCATTTTTGAAAAACCTTTACTATAAACTCTAAATCCAGAAGAAATTCTAAATAAAATCTCAGAATCTTTAAATTTTTCTTTAATTATTTTCTCTATTTCTTTGTTGTAATTTATTATTCTTTTAAAACTTTGCCCATTTTTATCAAATCCAAAAATAGTTAAGTCTCCAAAAAATGCTTGTGTAAAATTCTCTTTGAAGTTTACTTTAACTCCATTAGTAAAAGAAAATACAATAATTAAAATAAATCCGATTATTGAAAAAGTTGCACCCAGTGAGACTGATCTCTTTTTATCCCTAAAAATATTTCTAAATGCTATTTTTATTAAGTTTATCATAAATGTTTTCCTTATTTTTACTTATATTTGAAATATCTATATAATACTTTTCTATATAATACTTTTTGTATCAATTAAACTCTTTCTAACATAGCTTTAAGAGGAGTTATTTTAGTAGCAACTTTCAAAGGATATAATGTTGAAAGTATTGTTACCAAAATAAGTATAATAAAAATTGATATTAGAGATGAGCTTGTTAATTTAAAAAATAACTTTCCTCCTCCATACATCATCTGAGCAAAGTTTTTTGGTAATGAAATTCCTACCTTTCCAATAATAAAAACAACAACTGCTCCAATAATTATACCTAATATAGTAAAAAATATTGTAACTATTAATGACTCATATATATATTGCTTTGCTATGAAAGACTTTGATCCACCTATAGCTCTTATTGTTCCTATTTCAGCAGTTCTCTCAAATATATTTATTATAAAAGTATTCATTAAAATAATACCTACTGTTATAAAAAGAATAAAAGCAATAATTGTTATAAATATTTGAATAGCATTTGCAATTTCATATATTCCAGCTGAAGCTTTTCTCCAATCAACAACTTTAACTCCTAACTCTTTTTTTTCATTTATTTTACTAATTATTTCTGGTATATCTTTCTCATTTTTTAGTAAAACCATTATCATTGTTACCCCACTATTATTAGACCAACTCAGTTTACTAAAATCAATTGTTTCTCTATTCTTTTCTTCAGATACAGAATCCTCGGCAAAAATATCTTCCTCGCTACCTGTAGAAAGAAGTTTCTGTAAATTATTAGGTAAAGACTCAATTAGTAAACCCTGAAAATTAAATAATTCTTTATAAGTTTCTATATCAATGTAATCAATTCCTCTAAATTGATCATTAAAAAGTTTATTTCTAAATATACCAACAACTTTAACCTTTTTAGAGTTAATTGAGCTTGATCCTGAAGTTCCAATTAAAGTTAAAATATCTCCTATTTTAACATCTATTCCTCTTTCTTTTAAACTTTTCTTTGTATTTGTTGAAATAATTATTCCAGACTCATTAAAAAAACTTCCTTCTATTATTTCAATATTTTTAAATATACCCTCATATTTTTTTGGATCTATTGCATTAAAAACAATTGAAACTGATATATCTGAATCTGTATCAACTATTGCAAAATTTTGAGCCATAGGAACATAAGCTTTTATTTTATCTTGATCTTTTAAAAACTTAACAATCTGATCAAAATTTTCGATTGTTGGTAATGGTTGACTAAATGAAAAAGGACTTGGTAAAATTTTTGACTTTGATGAATAAATTACAATGTGCCCTGTATAATTGTTTATTATTGAATTTTTAGTTGCTTCTTTTAGTGAATATACAAAAGAATTACCTATTAACAAAAATAAAACCCCAAACAAAATTAATATTCCAATTGCTATAAGTTTACCTTTATATCTTAATACTGATCTAAATGCAATTTTTAAAATTAACATACTTTTCTCCTAATTTATGAAAAAAATATTTTATGAAATAACCTATCTATGAAATAATTTATCTTAGTAAAACTATTAATTATTTATAATTTTAAAATTTATTAACTATTAACAATCTTTCCATCGTGGATTTTTATAATTCTATTTGCATGACTCATAATATCTGGATCATGTGTTGAAAAAACAAAAGTTGTTCCCTCAATTTTATTTATTTCTTTCATTAAATCAATTATTTTTTGCCCTGTTTCTGAATCTAAATTAGCAGTTGGCTCATCTGCAAGTATAATCTTAGGATTTGTTACTAAGGCTCTTGCAATAGCAACTCTCTGCCTTTGACCACCAGATAGCTCAGCAGGTTTGTTTTTTATTCTATCTTTTAATCCTACTTCCTCTATGAATTTCATAACTATTTTTTCTCTTTCGGCTTTACTCATTTTACCTTTTAATAATAATGGAAATTCTATGTTTTCATAAACATTTAATACAGGAATTAAATTAAAAGATTGAAATATAAATCCTATTTTATTTAATCTAATTTTAGTTAACTCTCTATCTTTTAAATTATTAACCATTTCCCCATCAATAAAAACCTCTCCCTCCGTAGGAGAATCTATGCAACCTATTAGGTTCAATATTGTAGTCTTACCAGAACCAGAAGGTCCAGCAATGCATACAAACTCACCTGGGTCTATTTCCATATCTATCCCTCTTAAAGCATGAACTTCAGTCTTATCAAGTAAATATACTTTTTTTACATTTTTAAGTATTATACAACTCATTTTATTCTCCTAAATTATTTATCAATTTAATTAACTAATTTAATTATTATATTTCTAATCATTATTCTTTTAATTATTATGACTCTATCAATTTAATTAAATTAATCGTATTTAGCTTAATAATATAATTAAGTTTATCTAATTATTAAATCTTTAACTTTTAAGGATATTTTTATAATAAACTTACATTTTAACCTTAATTAAATTTAATAATTTTTTAAATTATTATCAATTTAATTATTGTTAAATATTATTATTTAAAGTTAAATACACAAAATTGTATAAATTTATATTAAATAAACTAATGTAAAAGAAATTATTTCATAGGAACATAAATATTTAGAAATATAAAAACAGAAAGATTAAAAAGATCGACAAGGAAATGACCAATTATAGGAAATAATAAATCTTTACACTTTTTAAAATTTATAGCCCAAACAAGACCCATAATAAATGTACTTATAAAAGTAACAGGGTGTCTATTTGCTATAGAATTAACCCCCCATGATATTGGATGATTTACTGCAAATAAAAATGTTGAATATAAAACACTTAAAAATGCTTTCCAATTTTCTGTATAAATAAGTAAAACACCTCTAAAATAGAATTCTTCAAAAAACGGATTTATTATTGAAAATAGTAACCAAAATATAATAAGATTTTTATTATTCTTTATTAAATTTATATTCATTAAAAAAAGAGCAAAAGGAATAAAACCAGCAATTAAAGATAGTATTTTATAAATATTAATCTTTTCAAAAAATAAATAACTTTGAATCTTTAGATTTTTCTTTTTTAAACCAAAAAAAATAAAAAATCCCATTAAACCCCATAAAACTAAAGTCAAAGGAATCCATGCCCATTCTTTTAAGATAATACCAGCAAATTTTGCAGTTAAAAAACCAGATAAAATTATTATAAAAGGAGAAATTATCATTAAGTATGAAATTTTAGAAAAATTATTAATTCTTATATTATTCATAGGTTCCATTTCCTATATTTTTTTTGTAATTTATCTTTTAGCCTAAATATTAACGATTAAATTTTTTTTAAAATTTATTCTTCTAAATCACTTATACATTTATAATTTATAATTTTATCTTTATAATTCTTTATTAAATATAACATAAATTCTTTAAATTCTTTTTCACCAAATGCATCTTCTACCAATCTTACTCTATCTCCAGAAAAAAAAGTCATATTATTCCCAACTCTTATTATTTTTCCATTGCCATAGACAAAATTTATAATATACCTACTTCCTTTAAATTTAGAAAATATATCTATTTCTTTAATATCATTTTTGTTTAATACAAAACTATTAAGGTTTTTCCCTCTATAAAAAATTATTTTCTCTTCATCTATTTCAACTTTTCTTATTCCTTTAATTTTCCAAATATAATAATCAAAAATTAAATATAGCATAACTAAAAAAGTAGCAAAAATAAAATAATTTTTAGAAAAAGAATCTCTTAATTTTAACATAGAAAAAATAATAATAATAGCAAGAATAAAAGTTATAATATTTACGACAACTAAATTTTTTTCTTTTGCTTCAATTATTATCTTACTATCATCCATTTTACAACCCCAACAATTTATAATTTTATTTAATTATTATTTAGTATACTATTTATTTAAATAATTTCAATTATAAATGAATTTTCTTTTAACCACTTTTTGCTATCTTTATATTGAGGAAATAGTTTTCCAACCTCATCCCAAAATTTTCTTTTATGATTTTTGATTTTTAAATGAACTAACTCATGGACAACAATATATCTAATAACAAAATCTGGAACAAAAATAAGTCTAAATGAAAAATTTAAATTTCCATTTGATGTACATGATCCCCATCTTGTTTTAGAAGAGGTAATTTTAATTGAATTAAATTTAACACTAAACTTTTTAGAATATTCTAAAACATAATTTTCCACTATTTCTTTAAGTTTCATTTTACTAAACTTTATAAAATAGTATTTTATTTTAGGATACAATTTAGAATTTATATATATAGTTAGTAATTCTTTATTTAAATAAATAGATTTTTTAGAATCTGAAATAAATTTAAAAACATAAAAATTCCCCAAATAAGGAATCTTTTCACCCTCTTTAAAATCAATTTTTTTCCATTTTTTTTTCTTTTCTTTAAGAACTTCTAATTTTTTATAAATCCATTCTCTATTTTTTTCAATAAAATTATTACATTCTTTTTCTGAAATATTATATGGAACTTTAAGTAATATTTCAAGATCTGAATTTATTTGTAAACATATTGTTTTTCTTTTTGATAAAATTTTTTTTATTTTTATCATTATTATTTGAATAAATATTAATTTATAATTTATTTTTTTTATAATATTTTTTTATCATTTATTTATTACTTTAAATTTAATTTATATTTCTGAATTTTCTATTATTATTCTCTATTTATTTTCATTACTTATCTTATTTATATCTTTTTTAATTGTATTAAATTTAATATAAATTTTTTGTAAAAAACTAGAAATAAAAATAATTAAAATTGAAAGAAAAATAAAAAAGAGAAAAAGATAAAATATATTTAATAAAACTTTTAGAATACCAATTTTGTAAAAATTTAAGAATGGATATGGGAAACTTTTTAAAAAATAACCACTTATTAAAATAATAAAAAGGTATAATAAAGGATAATTTAACCATTTTAATATTATTTTTATAATAAATATATAATATTTTATAATAATTAAATATTTATTTTTTTCTATAAAAAATACCCAATAAAATATATAAAAAATTGGATTAATTATATGCAAAAAATTATCAACAATTCTCTGTAAACCAAATGTATTCCATAACTTTCTTAAAAAAATATTATAGACAAAAGCAACAATAATAATGTAAACACAAACAGCTGTTGAATAAAATGAAAAATTTTTTCTATGATAACATTTTGAATAACTCTCTCCTTTTTTTGTCTTAATAATTTCATATAAGCTTCTCAAATAAACAAATATTATTAAAATATTTGTTTGAATAGTAAAATAAAAAAAGAATTTTATGTTTGAAAAAATGAAACTTTCTTTTTTTAGAATAAAACTCTTTTGAATAACAGAAAAATAGTATTGCGTAATTATTGAAAATAGTGAAGCAATTAAAAATAAAATAATTAAAAACAAATAAAAATCAATTTTATTAAAATTTATTTTTTGCATAAAAAATTTATTATATTTTACTGATATATATTTTCAACATATTTTCTATTTTATATTCTTATATTCTATTTTATCGTTTCTTCATTTTATATTTTTTCAATTGATTATCTTATGTTATTTTAAAATATTTACTTTTTTTTTATTAGATATATTTTACCAAAAATTTATAACAAAAAATTTAAAATTAAAAACAATTTTATTTTTATTAATAGATTTAATTTAACCAAATAATTAAAAAGTTTTAATGAATAAAAAAGGCTTTTTTAATAATATTATTTATATTGAATCTATTGATTCTACTAACTCTGAATTACTTGAAAAAGAATATCCTGATAGAACTGTTCTATATACATTTAATCAGACAGCTGGAAGAGGTAGATTTGAAAGAAAATGGATAAATTTAAAAGATAAAGCTTTAGCTTTTTCAATTTTAATAAAAAATCTAAATAATTTTGAATTAAGTAAAACTTTTTATATAACATCAATACTTGCTATATCATGCATTGATACAATCAAAGATATTTTTAATAATAAGAAAAAATTAAATATATGGATAAAATGGCCAAATGATATTTATATTAACAATAAAAAGCTTGCTGGAATTTTAACAGAAACAAAAGTCATAAATGAAAATTCTTATAAAATTACGAGTGGTATAGGAATAAATATAAATTTAGATTCAAATGATATTAAACAAATAGAAGGTTCCCCTACTTCGCTTTTTATAGAAACTGGAATTTTAACTGAAATTCAGGGATTTACAATTAAACTTTTAGAAAAACTAAATAGTAATATTGCTATATTTTTAGAAAATGACAATAGTTTAAATTATAATCTAATAAAAGATAAATGGAAAGAATATAGTCAATTGATTGGAAAAAATATTATCTTCAAATTAAATGAAAATAATAAATTAATTGAGGCAAAAGTCATAGATATAGATGACATCGGTCATATCGTATTAAAAATTAAAAACAATAAATTAATTTTTTCTGATTCAGATATTAAGATAATTTTTTAGTAAACTTTTTTTATGTTAAATTTTTACATTAAATATTATTTGTTAATTTTAAAAAACTTTACATCTTCAATTGTTATCAGAACTTCTTTTAAAATTGGTTCAATTGTATTTAAGAAATTATCTAGTTTATCTTCAGAATCAACAATTTCTATTATTATTGGAAGATTTTCAGATAACTCAACAAGTTTATTAGTGTGAATTTGAAAATGTGTTCCGTACCCCTCTATTGCCTTTATTATAGTAGCTCCATTTATTTTTAGTTCCCTAGCTTTAAGAATAATATATTCATATAGAGGTTTACCCTTATAGTGATCTGCTTCATCAAGAAAAATTCTTAGTAACTTAGAGTTAACAAATTTTTCAAGCATTTTAAACTCCAAAAACCTTAATTAATAATAAAAAAATATTTTTAAATCTTTTTTATTATTTGTAAAAAAACTTTAGATAATAATATCCCAATAATAACTGCGATTAATGCAAATAAATTGTTTAATAAAAAATTAAAAAATGCTTCTTTATACTCTTTTTCTTTTATAAAATTGAATGTTTCAATAGCATAAGTTGAAAATGTTGTATAAGCACCAAGAAAACCAGTAAGAAAAAAAACTCTTAAATAAGATGGTATAGTAATCTCCTCAAAAATAGAATAAATAAAGCCAATTAAAAAAGATCCTGTTACATTTACAAAAAGAGTACCTAACGGGAATATTTCACCAAAAAGAATATTTAATTTTTTTGAAATAAAATATCTTAAAATAGTCCCCAAAATTCCACCTGTTGCAACAAATAAAATATTTTTCATCAATAAATACCTTAAATAAATAATTGTTTTTTCAAAAACTATTTACTCAATAATTAAATTATATAAATTTAAATTTTTGCTTTTTATTTTTATTTTCAATTTTTACATTTATACTATACTATTATTTATTTTTTATTTCATATTTAATATTATTTTAATCAATATTTTTTATTATTTTAATTAATTAATAAATTTTTTTCATTTTTTTTCATATTATTTTTATATTATCCTTATATTCTTATTCTATTTCTATTTCTATTTATAAAAAAGTTTATTATATACCAATCCTTTTTGTAAGCTTTCTTCAAAATTAAAAATTTATTTTTTAAAAATAAAAATTGCGAGTGGAGGGACTTGAACCCACACGCATTGCTGCACCAGATCCTAAGTC
>JAOAHJ010000008.1 GCA_026415295.1 Spirochaetota bacterium
TTATATAATTTCAAAAGCAAATATGTTAATAATGTATTCATATTATAAAGATAATATTTTGTATCTTGAAAATGATATACATTTAATTCCAGAAAAACTGTATAATGAACTAGATATCCCAGAAAAAGCAAAACTTCTTATTTTCAACGATTATTTTAATTATAATAAAAAAAATGTTTCTATAACTTTTTTTGAGGATCTAATTAATTTAGACTCATATAAAATTAAAGAAGATTTAATCCCACTAAAAAGTGAAGATAAAAAAAATATTTTAAATAAATTTATTTTAGAAAATAAAGATAAATTAGAAAATTTTTACTTACTTACTGAAGAAGAAAAAATATTTTTTATAAATTATTTTTATCATCAAATACTTGAAAAAATAATCAAAAAATACCCTGAAAATTGGATGCTCATTCATGAAAGATGGAAAAAACAGCCTGAAAATTTTAGTAATCTTTATAAATAATATTACAATTGAAATAATAAACTAAATAAATTTATTAAAAATAATAAATAAAATAAAGACAGACTCATTTTAATAAAATATAAACTTTGTTTACAAAGTTATTAATTATATTGCTTAAATTTTTTTTTGATATATAAAATTGATTGATTTATCTTAAATATAAATTTTTTTAAAATAAAAAAGGTTTTATTATAAAAAAGGAGAGTTTATGTTTAAAGGTGTTTATACGGCAATTATTACTCCATTTAAGAATGGAAAGATTGATTTAGATAATTTTGAAAAATTGATTGAAAGGCAAAAAAATGCTAAAGTTTCTGGAATAGTAATAGGTGGTTGCACAGGGGAATCTTTTACATTAACTTTAGAAGAAAAAATTGAATTAACTAAATCCGCCTTAAAATTCAGAGATAAAGATTTTAAAATTATTGTAGGAACAGGAACAGCTTCAACTTCAGAAACCATTGAGACCTCAAAAAAGATTGAATCTTTAGGAGTTGATTGTCTTCTTATTATTACTCCATATGGTAACAAACCATCTCAAGAAGGTTTATATAATCACTATAAGAAAATCGCAGAAAATGTTTCAACACCTATTATGTTATATAATGTGCCTGGTAGAACTTCTGTAAATATGCTACCTGAAACTATTGCAAAACTTTCAAATATAAAAAACATTGTTGCTCTTAAACAAGCACTAAATGATATGGATACAATGAGTAAAATATTACAAATTGCACCAAATATAGATTTATTGTCGGGTGAAGACTCTATAACATATCCTTTACTTGCAATAGGTGGTAAAGGAGTAGTTTGTACATGTTCAAATATTATTCCAGAGACTATGGTGGAGTTATGTAATTCATTCTTTAATTCAAACTTAGATAAAGCAAGAGAAATCCATCTAAATATACAAAATTTTATTAAAGCTTGCTTCATAGAAAGTAATCCTACTCCATTAAAATATGCTTATAAATATCTTAACCTTTCTAATGGAGAACTGCGAGAACCTTTAATTGAAGTATCTGAGTCATCAAAAAAAGTTATAGAAAATGAAATAAATAAGCTTAAAGAGATAGGATATTTAAAAATTTAAAAAATATAAATTAAAACTATAAATATTAATTAATAATTATTTAATTAAGGTAAAGAATGAAATATTTATATGAAAGAATAATTTTATTAAAAACATTAAAAAAAGTTCAAAAAGAAAATTTAGTAATAGGAACTTGGGGCAACTTTTCTATAAGAGTTAACGAAAATATTTTTATAATCACACCTTCAGGAATGAATTACAATAAAATAAAATTAAATGATCTAGTTGTCCTTGATATGAATGAAAATATTATCGAAGGTAAAAGAAAACCATCTGTTGAATATTTCCTTCATTTATCAATATATAAAAACAGAAAGGATATATATGGAATTTGCCATACTCATTCTGACTATGTAAAAGTTTTTTCTATTTTAAGAAAACCTATTCCTCCAGTATGTGAAGATCTTGTACAACTTACAGGAGGCGAAGTTCCTGTTGCAAATTATTTTTTACCTGGAACAAAAGAGCTTGGTAAAAACGCTGTTTTAACTTTGAAAGATAAAAATGCATTAATTTTACCCAACCATGGTCTGGTTACTTGTGGAAGAAATATTGATGAAGCCTTAAAAATAGCAGAAGTAATTGAAAGAAATTCAAAAACAATAATCTTATCCTATATTATTGGAAATCCCATTCCATTAGATCAAAATGATATTGAAACCATGAGAAATTTTTATATAAACAAATATGGACAAAAAAAGTAAAAACCAAAAATTTTATATAAAATGAGGAATAAATATATGGAAATTCTCAATGAAGAAAAAGTCTGGTGGGTTCAATTCGATCTGCTTGAAAAATTTATGGTAGATGTATTTAAATGTGTTGGTGTACCTGAAGAGGATGCAAAAATATGTGCAAAAGTATTGATAAATTCAGATAAAAGAGGAATAGATTCTCATGGAATTGGTAGATTTAAACCTATTTATATTGATAGAATTGATGCAGGACAAATTAATCCTGTAACAAAAATAGATATAATAAAAGAAACTGAAACAACTGCAGTTATTGATGGTAATAATGGAATGGGGCAAGTTATTGCTCATAGATGCATGGAAATTGCAATTGAAAAAGCAAAAAAATATGGACTTGGAATGACAGTTGCTAGAAACTCAAATCATTATGGAATAGCTGGTTATTATGTCTTAATGGCCATTGAAAATGATATGATTGGTATAACTGGAACAAATGCAAGACCATCAATAGCTCCAACTTTTGGAGTTGAAAATATGTTAGGAACAAATCCATTAACTTTTGGTATTCCTACAGATGAAGAATTCCCATTTGTACTTGATTGTGCAACTTCCGTCACACAAAGAGGTAAGATTGAAGTTTATGCAAGATTAAATAAAGAGATTCCAGATGGATGGGTAATTGATCAAAATGGAAAATCAAGAAGAGATTCCAAAAAGATACTGGAAGATCTTATTAAAGGAACATGTGCTCTTGTACCCTTAGGAGGTATAGGTGAAGAAACTGGGGGTTATAAAGGATATGGTTATGCAACAGTTGTAGAAATTTTATCCGCAGCTCTATCAAATGGTTCATATTTAAAAGATTTGCTTGGTTATGATAAAAATGGCAATAAAATTCCATATAGATTAGGTCATTTTTTTATAGCAATCAATATCGAAAGTTTTATAGAACCATCCATATTTAAAAAAATAGCTGGAAATATTTGTAGAGAACTTAGAAATTCTAAAAAAATGCCTGGAGAAAATAGAATATACACAGCTGGAGAAAAAGAATATCTTGCTTGGTTAGAAAGGAAAGAAAAAGGAGCTTTAGTTGATGAAATATTAAAAGATCATATAATTGAATTAAAAAAAAGATTTAATTTAAATAAATATAGTTTTCCATTTGAATAATAATCTATTAGATATTAAAAATATTCTATAAAAATTTTATTTTAATAAAAAAAATAAATCTTATTATAAAAGAATCTTAAAATAAATAATTTTAATAAAAAATTTAATTTAATAATAAAATAAAAAAAATCATTTTTTTTAAGAAAAACAATATAAATAAAAAATAATAATAAAAATAAATTAGATTATAAATTTATAGCATTAAATTTTAAGGTATAAAAATGAAAATTAACAATTTAAAAGAAAAATCTCTTATATACCATTCAGAACCAATTCCTGGTAAAATAGGAATAGAATTGTTAAAAAGTTGCAAAGATGCTTATGATCTTTCATTAGCTTATACCCCTGGAGTAGCATATGCTTCAATAGAAATTGCAAATAATTTAGAAAATGCTTACAAATATACAAATAAAGGGAATTTAGTAGCTGTTATATCAAATGGAACTGCAATTTTAGGTCTAGGAAATTTAGGAGCACTTGCTTCTAAACCTGTAATGGAAGGAAAAGCTGTTTTATTTAAAAGATTTGCTGATATAGATGTATTTGACTTAGAAATAGATACAAAAGATCCAGATAAATTTATTGAAATAGTTAAATCCTTAGAACCTTCATTTGGAGGAATAAATCTAGAAGATATAAAAGCTCCTGAATGTTTTTATATTGAAGAAAAATTAATAGAATTAATGAATATCCCAGTATTTCATGATGATCAACATGGAACAGCTATTATTGCAGGAGCTGGACTTATAAATGCACTTGAAATAGTTAATAAAAAAATAGATGAAATTAAAGTTGTTTTTAATGGAGCAGGAGCCGCTGGTATATCCTGTGCAAAACATTTTATTTCTTTAGGTGTTAAAAAAGAAAATATTATTATGTGCGATACAAATGGCGTCATTTATGAGGGAAGAAAAGAAAATATGAATAAATATAAAGAATACTTTTCTATAAAAACAAATTTAAGAACCCTTGAAGAGGCAATAAGAGGGGCTGATGTTTTTGTAGGAGTTTCTGTAAAAGATTGTTTAACACCAGAGATGTTAAAATCAATGAATAATAAACCTATTGTTTTTGCTATGGCAAACCCGGATCCAGAAATAAAATATGAACTTGCTAAAGAAATAAGAAAAGATATAATAATAGCGACAGGGAGATCTGATTATCCAAACCAAATCAACAATGTATTAGGATTCCCATTCATTTTTAGAGGGGCCTTAGATGTTAAAAGTAGAAAAATATCTGAAAAAATGAAAATTGCTGCAACATATGCTTTAGCAAATTTAGCAAAAGAACCTGTAATAGAACCTGTTAAATTAGCATACAATGGTGAAAATTTTAGTTTTGGACCTAATTATATTGTCCCAAAACCTTTCGATCCAAGAGTTATTGAATGGGAAGCTTTTGCTGTAGCTAAAGCTGCTTGTGAAGAAGGAATTGCAAAAGATCCAATAATAAATTGGGATAAATATAAAAATGATTTAAAAAAAAGAATTGAAAAATATTGGAAAACCTATTAAATTTTTTTAGGTTAAATTTTTATTTTATAAATTAAAAAATAGATTTCTTTAATTATATTTAAAATTATTAACTTTTAAATAATTTATTGATTTATTAAGCATAAAATTTATTAAACATAAAAAAGGAGGATAAAAAATGGCTAAAAAGAAATATGTTTATTTTTTTGGTAATGGGAAAGCTGAAGGTAACAAAGATATGAAAGATTTATTAGGTGGGAAAGGTGCTGGATTAGCTGAAATGACAAGCATTGGATTGCCTGTGCCAGCTGGATTTACTATTACAACTGAAGTTTGTGACCTTTACTATAAAAACAATAAAAAATATCCTGAAGGATTAGAAGAGGAAGTATTAGAAAATATTAAAAAACTTGAAAAAGTTACTGGTAAAAAATTTGGTGATCCAGAAAATCCTCTTTTAGTATCTGTTAGATCTGGAGCTCCTATATCGATGCCAGGAATGATGGAAACAATTTTAAATCTAGGGTTAAATTCAAAAACAGTTGAAGGTTTAGCAAAAAAAACTGGTAACAGAAGATTTGCCCTTGATGCTTATAGAAGATTTATTATGATGTATGGTTCTACTGCAAGAGGAATCGAAAGAGAAAAATTTGATCATATTTTTAATGAAATTAAAGAAAACTACACAAGGAAAAGATTATCTATTCCTTCAGATAAAAAAGTAAATGATGTTGATGTTAATGCCGATGAACTACAAATTGTTGTTGATAAATTCAAAGAGTTATATAAAAAAGAGTTAAATGAAGATTTTCCAGAAGATCCTATGGTACAATTATGGGGAGCTATAGATGCTGTTTTTGGTTCATGGATGGCTGAAAAAGCAGTTACATATAGAAGAGTTGAAAATATAAAGGGAGTTATCGGTACAGCAGTTAATGTTGTACAGATGGTTTTTGGAAATATGGGTGATAATTCCGGTACTGGAGTTGCATTTACAAGAGATCCTAACACAGGGGAAAATGTTTTTTATGGGGATTACCTTATAAATGCTCAAGGTGAAGATGTTGTTGCTGGAATTAGAACACCAATGAAACTCTCAGAACTTGAAAAAAAGGACCCATCTGTTTATAAACAATTACTTGACATTAGAGATAAACTTGAAAGACACTACAAAGAAATGCAAGATATAGAATTTACTGTAGAAGAAGGAAAACTTTACATGCTCCAATGTAGAAGTGGTAAAAGAAATGCAAGAGCTGCATTTAAAATAGCATATGATATGGTAAATGAAGGGTTAATAACAAAAGAAGAAGCTATATTAAGGATAAAAGATAAAGATATAGAAGGTTTGTTTTATCCTATTATCTCCCCCGAAGAAAATGAAAATAAAAAGAAATATCTTCTTGTTACTGGTATAGATGCAGTTCCTGGAGCTGCTTCTGGCAAAGTTGTTTTTGATGCTAAAACAGCTGAACAGTGGGCTTCAAAAGGCGAAAAAGTTATTCTTGTGAGAAAAGAGACAAGTCCAGAAGATGTTGGAGGTATGCATGCTGCAGTTGGTATTTTAACTGCTACCGGTGGGAAAACTTCACACGCTGCAGTTGTAGCTAGAGGGTGGGGAAAATGTTGTATTGTAGGATGTGAAAAACTAAATATTGATTACAATAAAAAATTAATGAGTGTTGGAGATAAAATAATAAAAGAAGGCGATGAAATTACTTTAGATGGTTCTACAGGTGAAGTTTTCTTAGGTTCCTTAAAGCTTGTTAAACCAGAATTCCCTAAAGAATATTACGAAATTATGAAATGGGCTGATGAAATCAGAAAAATAAAAGTTAGAACAAATGCTGATACCCCCTATGATTCTGAAAATGCTAGAAAACTAGGCGCTGAAGGAATAGGTTTATGTAGAACAGAGCATATGTTCTTTGACACTGAAGAAAGAAGATTAGCAATCCAAGAAATGATTTTAGCAGATAATTTAGAAGGAAGAAAAAAAGCACTAGATAAATTGCTTCCTTTCCAAAAAGAAGATTTCATAGGTATTTTTAAAGCAATGGATGGTTATCCTGTAACCATTAGACTTATCGACCCACCTCTTCATGAGTTCGTGCCTCATGATGAAAAAGGACAAAAAAAATTAGCAGAAGTTACAGGAATACCATTTGAAAAAATAAAGTCAAGAGTTGAACAATTACATGAAGCAAACCCTATGCTTGGTCATAGAGGTTGTAGATTATGTATTACATATCCAGAAATTCTTGATATGCAAGTAAATGCTATTATTCAGGCTGCAATAGAATGTAGTAAAAATAATGTTAAAGTCTACCCAGAAATAATGATTCCACTTACAATAGATGCAAAAGAATTTCATATTTTAGAAGAAAGAGTTAGAAAAATAGCAGATGACTTAATAAGTAAATCTGGGTTAAAAATTAATTATTTAGTTGGTACTATGATTGAAGTTCCGAGAGCTGCACTACTTGCAGATAAAATTGCAGAATATGCTGAATTTTTCTCTTTTGGAACTAATGACCTAACTCAAATGACTATGGGGTTATCAAGAGATGATGCTGGAAGATTTCTTCCAGACTATGTAGATGAAAAAAAGACTGGTATCTTTAAATATGACCCTTTCCAGGTTCTTGATCAAGAAGGAGTTGGACAATTGGTAAAACTTGCAATTGAAAGAGGTAGATCAACAAGACCAGAACTTAAAGTTGGAATTTGTGGTGAGCACGGTGGTGAACCAAAATCTGTAGAATTCTGTGTCAATGTTGGAATGAATTATGTTTCATGTTCACCATTTAGAGTACCTATAGCAAGACTTGCTGCAGCTCAAGCAGAGATAAGAAAGAAAAAAAATTAATAAAATAAGTATTAAATTAAAAAAATGGGAGAAAGTGTTAAAACTTTCTCCTTTTTTATTGTTTTTATTTAAAATAATAAAATTTATTTAATAAATGCTCTTCAAATTAATGTTTTATTCATTAATTTTTATTAATTTTTTTATTTAATATATTGAAATAGTTAATTTTTAGTAATAAAATTATTTATATAAAAATATTTTGTTTTCTTTTTAATATATATTTAAAATAGATTAATATAAATATTATGATTGAATTATTCAAAAAAAAACTAATTATTAAAATAGGCGATATTACTGAACAAAATACTGATGTAATTGTTAATGCAGCAAATCCTTCTCTAATGGGTGGAGGGGGTGTCGATGGAATGATACATAAAAAAGGAGGACCTAAAATCTTAGAAGAATGCATTAAAATTAGGAAAACAATATATCCAGAAGGACTACCTACTAGCAAAACTGTTGTTACATCAGGTGGATTGTTAAAATCAAAATATATAATTCATACTGTAGGACCTATTTGGAAAGGAGGAAATGAAAATGAAGAAAATTTATTATATGATACTTTTTTAAACTGTATGAAGGAAGCTGAAAAAATTAAAATTAATTCTATATCTTTTCCATTCATTTCCACTGGAGCTTATGGTTTCCCTAAAAATATTGCTGCAAAAGTTATATTAAATTTTTTCGAGAATTATTATAAAGAAGAAAAATATATTATTACCAATCTTATTTTATTTTCCAATGATGATTATCAAATATTTTATAACTTAGTTAATAAAAAATAATCAATATTAAATTAAATATTAATAAATTATTAGATGAAAATTTCCAAAAATAGCAAAATTACCTTAATATATGCAACTTCAATAAACCTTATAAAAATAATTACTTTATTAAATATTATTGGATTAATAATTTTATTTTCTTACCAATTTATAAATACCAAAAATAACTTAAATGAAGAATTTAAAGTTCTTTTTGAACAAATTAAAGAAACTTTAACTCCTCATATTTGGGTTTATGATGAAAAGGAAATAACAAAAATTCTTAATTTTTATATTAAATATGATATAATTTATCAAATTCAATTATTCTATAACCCATATTTTCACATAAAAACAAAAGAATATAAACCCAACTATTTTAAATTATTTGAATCCCCAATAATTTTTAATAATAATGAAATAGGATATTTAAAAATAATATTTTATTATGATTATCATTTTAATTTATTAATCAAAAGATATATTATATACTTTTTGATATTTTTTATATATTCACTTTTAATAACATTTATAATGAATCTTATAATAAATAAAAAATTAAAAAAAACATTTGATGAACTTGAATATAATCTTGAATCGATTTCTAAAGGATTCTATAAAATTAAAATAAAAAAGTCTAAGTATTATGATATAAATAAAATTCTTGAAAGTTTTAATAGAACTATAAACGAAGTAGAAAAAAGAGAACTTAAACTTAAAGATTTATATAACTATTTTAGGAATACCCTCAATTCTTTTTCATCAATGATTTTAATTTGTGATTCTTCATTTTTAATTGAGTTTATAAATAAAAATATGTATAATTTTCTTTACATGCTCATAGATTATAGATTCATTAATCTATCATATGAATCATTAAATGACATTTTAGAAAAACAGGATCCATCAATTTACAATAATAATTATAATATGTTTGAATTACTTCCTTTTTTAAATAATAAAGAGATTCTAGATAGCCTTAATTTAAAAGATCACTTTTCCAAAGTTAATTTCCACCTTATAATAGATCAAAAAAATAGCAATAAAAATATAGAGTATTATTTAAATATATTTATGGATAAACTATTAATGGGAGAAGAAATAAAATATATATTAAGGATAGATGATAATACTTCAACATATTTTACTTACAAAAAGTTAGCATTTCTCGATAAAATTAATACTTTAAGTTTATTTATAAATTCTTTAACCCATGATTTAAATAATATAATTTCAGCAATTTCACTTTTAAATAATGATTCAAAACATATTTTAGAAAACAATCAATTTATTAAACAAAATGAAAAAAATGAATTGTTAGAAAATATTAACTATATTGAAAATACCTTAGACAAAGCTAGAGAGCTAACAAAAAAATTTATAAATTTATCAAAATCCAAAGAATTTAATGAATCTAAATTTGAAAAAATAAATCTAATAAACCTTTTAAATAATTTATTAGATATTACAAAAAAATCATATAAAAATATCAAAACCGGTTTAGTTAATGAAATTGAATATGAACCTTATTTATTAGGAGACTATCCATTGCTTGACAATGCATTTTTAAATATAATAATAAACGCATTTCACGCTATGACAATAATGAAACAAGAAAAAGGAGAAAAGGAAGAAGGTGAATTAAAAATTATAATAAAAAAATTTGATAATAAATATTATAATTTTAATTTAAATTTAAATCCTAATACAGATTATCTAATTATTGAAATTAAAGATAATGGAGTTGGAATAAAAAAAGAGCATATAAGCAAAATATTTGAACCTTATTTTACCACAAAAAAAGAAACCATCGGGTCTGGTTTAGGACTTTTTATGGTATACAATACAATTCATTTGCATAATGGGGCAATTGAAGTAATATCAGAAGAAGGCAAAGGAACAACATTTTATATTATTTTGCCTGAATTTAAAGGAAACTAAATATAGTTTTCAATTTATTTAAAATTATATTTGATAAAAATATCATTATAAGTTTTAGTTTTTTTAAATTCCGCAAATACTTTATCAAATTTTTCAACAAAATGTTTATCTAAATTAATTCTTGAAAAAGCTATATATAAAGGTTTTCTAGAAATAAAAGGAGTCAAAAATTCAATTTTACTTCCATCTATATTTAATTCCTTAATAATAAATTTTATAACATGAATATTTCCAATCCCTAAATCTATCCTCTTATTTATAAGCATTTTGACTATGGTTTCATCATCTTTTAGATATATTTTTTTTAAGTCTTTTTTATTATCAAATTTTTCCTCATATGAATAACCTAGCACACATCCTATCAAATAATTCTTTAAAGAATCATAATTATTATTCCATTTAATTTTATTCTCTTTAAGTGTAAAAAAAACATTTTCTTCAAAAGAAAGATATTCTTTTGGATAAAGCAAGAATTCAGCTCTTTCTTTTGAATATAAGAGAGAAAAAATAGCATCAGCTTCACCATACTTTAACATATTTAAACATCTTTCCCAAGGGAGTTGATTAAATAAAATTTTAATATTTAATATTTCGAAAGTATTTTTAACAAGTTCATAATCAATTCCTTTCATTTGGTTATCTTTTTGATCTAAATATTCATAGGGTGGATAGTAACTAAAAACAACTTTTAATTCCATAGATGCTTTTACTTCTTTTATATATATCAAAATTATAAACAATAATAATATAAAAATAAAATTTAATTTTTTCATAAAATTACCTCTAATTTTTAATTTCAAATAAAAATAATATATTATTAAGAAATATATAATCAATTTAAACTATAATATAAATTTTTAATTTTTATATTTTTATTTTTAATTTAAATAATAAATTTTAATATATATTGACATTTACAAAGCTTATTATATAATATTTTATATGATTAAAGAAGAATTTTCTATTTTTATAAACTACAATTTAAACCCAAATACTATTCAAATAGAAGCAAATATTGCATTAAAATTTAATTTAATCAACAGTGAATATAAAATAAATTTATTAATTTCAAAATCATTGGATAATCTTAAAAATAAAATTATTGAAAAACAAACCGTTAATTTTCAAATTATTAATAATTTTAATCAAAAAACATTATCAATAAGTTCAAATTTATGGAAAATACTTGATAAACCAAAAATTGTTCTACTAATACTTAAAAATGAATGTTTTTTTTTAATAAAAAAAGAATAAAAAAGAAAATGTATTATCAAAGAAACTCAAAAACAATCAATTATTTAACTAAAATTATTGATAGAGATAAAAATAATATTATTAGAAATTTATATGAAAACAATTGTACTAATGTTTACTTATTATATAATATATATAAACACCTTAATAAAATAAATTGTCTTTATAAAATAGATTTATCTTTTTTTTTAGCATATAATTTTCAAACAAAAGAGTTTTTTGTATTTTTTAAAGATAATGATTTTATTAATATAATAACAAAAGAAATTATTGAAGAATATCTAACTAAATTTAGCAATATAAGATATATTTCTGGAGATTCTTTATCGTTGAATTTATTTCTTACAAAATTTAATTTTTTAAAAAAGGATATAATATTTGATGAAGATTATTTTACATATAAATTTGAATTAAATGAAAAAAGTATTATTAATTTATCAAAGAACTTATCAAATATTTTAGTAAAAAATTCTATTAATTATGAAGATATAAAATTTATTGTACCATTCGATTACAAATCTATAATAAATTTAGTCAAATTACAAGAGGGATATTTGATTGAGGAAATGAGATTTTCATCTGAAAAAATAAATAAAATTGCAAAAGAAAAAATTTCTAATATTTTTAAAAATTTTAAAATATTTTATATAACTTATAATAATTACCCTGTTGCTAAATGTGAATGGAATGCATATACAGAAGATATTTTTCAAATAGGAGGGGTATATACAGATAAGTTCTTTAGAAATAAAGGTTTTGCTTCAGTTTTATTAATAGAGATGTTAAAATACTGTTATTATAATTTAAATTATAAATTTGCAAATCTTTTTGTTCGAAAAGATAATGTAAAAGCAATAAATTTATACGAAAAAGTAGGCTTTGAAAGAAATTTATCTCTATTAAGATGGATAATATTAAAAAATTAGGGAAATAAATGGGATTAAAAGATGCAATATTTTTAATTGAAAAATCTGTAAATGTAAAAAATACAATAAATGAAATATTAAAAAATCCTAGGGATAACTCTTTATTTGATAAATTAAAAAATAATTTTGTCCTTCCAAATCAATTGATCATTCAAGGGACAGGAATTGAAAATTATTTTAAGTGTGAAGATTTATATTACAATTTTTCATTAGGTGGTTTTTGCTCAAATAAATTTGGTTTTGCTCAATTTCTTGGAGTTTCTGTTCAAATAATTTCACCTCTTGTAGCAACTAATAAAAATATGTTTCTATATCTCATATTGCCTCCATTAAATGAAAAAACATCATCTTTAACAACTGAATTAATAATGGAAGAGATAGATAAGCTTAAAATAAAAACAGAAGTAAAAAAAGAAAATATAGAAAAAGCAATTAATATAGCTAAAAGTGGCAAAGGATTTGTAACTTTGTTAACAAAAGGGAAGGAACCTATTAATGGATCAGTTTATAAGGTAAAACTTTATTTTAATCCAACTGCTGAAATAGGTCAAAAAAAAGAAGATGGTTCAATAGATTTTAAAGAAAGACACATAGTTAAAAACATTAAAAAGGGGGAAATATTAGGAGAATATACTCCAGAAATCAAAACAGAAGATGGTTACGATATATTTGGAAATAGAATAGAAGCTAAAAAAGATACTAATTATACTTATATTGTTGGTAATAACATTCAAATGACTGAAAATAATAAACTTGTATCACTTATTGATGGAATATTTCAATTAAATGATAAAACTATCTCTATTTCAGATACTCTTGTTATACCTCAAGACATTGATTTGACAATTGGAAATATTAACTGTTTAGTATCAGTCCACATTAATGGGAAAATAAATCAAGGTTTCAAAATTGAAGTAGGCAAAGACCTTATAGTGGATGAATTTGTTAATAGATCAGACCTAAAAGTTTTAGGAAATTTAAAAGTCAAAAATGGACTAATAGGAGAAGGAGATAAATATAAAATTATTGTGAGAAATAATATAGATGTTGAATATATTGAAAATTGTTATGTTTGGTGTGGAGGAGATATTAATTTTGATAAAAATATTACTCACTCAACTATAAATTGCGGTGGTAAAATTATAGCAAAGGGGAAAGGAGTTATAATTGGTGGTAAAATATTAGCATCTAAAGGAATAGAAATTAATGAATTGGGATCTAAAATGTCTGTAGCTACAGCGGTAATAGTAGGAATTGATATTAAAAAAGATATAAGAAAACAGGAAATAGAAAAAAAATTAAAATTATTAGAAATTCAAATATCTAAATTAAAAAACGATATTGGAGATGCCTATTTTAATAACCCCGAAGATTTTATAACTAAATTACCTGATGATAAATTAGAAAAATACGAAATTCTTATTAATAACTTCACTAATTTAATGGAAGAAAGAAAAAACCTATTAAATGAGCTAGAAGAATTAAATAAGAATTTAAATTTTAAAGATGCAAAGGTTATTGTTAGAAACATAGCTTATGAAAATGTATCAATATATTTTGGAAATACTAAATACGAAATAAAAAATCCTATTAGAACTACTGTATTTTTTTGGGATGATAAAGAAAAGAAAATTGCTACAAAACTTCTATAAAAATATTATTGAAATTTAATTTTAATTTTTTTTCTTTATTTTATTAACCTCAATTTTAAGTTTTTCATAAAGTTTTTTTAATTCTATAAAATCCTCATTTTTACAAGCCTCTGATATTTTTTTACCAATTATTCCAATTGAATTAAAACCAAAAATAGGTGCTGTGCCTTTTAAATTATGACCTATAAACCTAATATCTGTTATATTTTTATCATCTATGCATTTTCTAAATGAAATAAGCTTTTTTTCAGTTTCTTCTATAAAAAGTTTTTTTAATTTATCATAATCTGAAACACCAATATAGTCATTAATTTTTTTATTTTTTATTTTATCATTTTTTAAAGATATTTTTTTATTTAATTTTTTTATATTTAAAATTTTTTCCTTCTCTTTATTGGTTATTAATTCATTTTTATTGTCTTTCTCATACTTTAATACTCCAATATGCTTTATTAATATTTTAAGAATTTTTTCCTCATTATATGGTTTTTGATATATTTCATCAAAATAGATTTTATTTTCATTTTCAATGAAATCTTCATCAAAAGCAGTAAAACCCACAATAGTAATTGGTAAGGCCATTTTTTTAAGATTTTTAGAAAGTTCTATCCCATCCATTTTAGGCATTTGTACATCTGTTATTAATAACTTATAAATATTATTATTTTTTAATTCTTCTAAAGCTTCTTCTCCATTTTTAACAATTTTGTATTTTATCTGTTTAATATTTTTGAGGATATTATCGATTATATTAATATTTATATCATTATCCTCTGCTATTAATATATTTGCATCAATAAAATTGACATTTTTAATATTTTCCAAACACTCATTTTTACTATAAGGAATTAATTTCTCTATTTCTTCTTTATCTGGTATTTCAAGGTTTATGTCAAAAAAAAACTTAGTACCTTTTCCTACTTCAGATTCACATTTTATATCTCCATTCATTAATTCAATCAATTTTTTAACTATAGAAAGACCTAGACCTGTTCCTCCATATTTATATTTTATTTCTTCATTCTCTTGTTCAAATGGTTCGAATATCTTATTTATCTTGTCACTTTTTATCCCAATCCCTGTATCTTCTACCTTAAAAAATAGTTTTATATAATTCCTCTCTATAAAATTACAAGATACACTTAATTTTATATAACCTTTTTCTGTAAATTTTGATGAATTACCTAATAAGTTATACAAAATTTGTTTAATTCTTAAGCTATCTCCAATTAAATATTCAGGCACATTATTTTCTTTTTCAAAAATTAATCTAATATCTTTATCTGCAATTTTAGCTGAAATATTATCATAAAGTTCTTTTAATAATTCATCAAAATTAAATAATTTTTTAGATAAAGTTAACTTACTTTCTTCAACCTTAGAGATTAACAGTAAATCTTCGATTAATGAAATTAGAGTTTCTATTGATCTCTTCATCTTAAATAAAATATCTATTTTATTTTTATCTTTCTCTATTTTGATTAGATTATCTAGCATAGAATCAATACCATAAATAGGTGTTTTTAAGTCATGAGTAATCGAAGCAAAAAACTTACTTTTAATTTTTATTGCTTCATCAGCTCTAATTTTCTGAATCATTAAATTCTCAGAAGTTCTATTTAAATCATTAAACAAATTAAATAAATTGCTTTTTGTTTCCTCTAGAGAATTTTGTAATAATTTTATTTTATTATTAAAGTCTCTATTTTTTATAGAGAGTATTTCATTTTCATATATCAAATTATTATAAAGTTCAAAAAAAACTGTCGGATAAATTGGATTATTATTATCAATTGAGATTTTACTTTTGGTTAGCATAGATCTTATTAGGGATTCAATATAATTCTCCAAATATTTTTTATCAACATTAACACTTCTATTCGATTCTATTTCATAGTTTACTTTTACATTATTATTTTCTTTTCCTTCCAATTCTTTATTCTTAATTTTTTCATCAATTAAATTTTTTAAACTTTCATTAGATAAATTTTTTAAATAAATAAATGGCAAAATATAGTCTTTTTTATCAGCAACTTCTCTTATTAAATCTTCATTATAAACAAAATTATTTTTTAAATCCTCAGAAATTAAAAATATCTCATCAATTGAAATTCTATTATATATTTTATTAAAATCTGCCCAAAAATCTTGATTATTAATAAATATATTTAGCCCTAAAAAAAGATTTTGAAAAAAATTCACTATATATTCTTCTTGCTTTTCTAAAATGTAATCGCTTAGATAAAAATTAATACAATTGCAAGATATATCTTGTTCTACTAAATTAGAAACTATTCCTAAATTTTTTTTAATAATTTCAAAACTATATGGTGCTATCGATAAACCAATATTTATATCCTTTTTTTCAAAAAAATATTCTACATCTTTTTCGTTAGTTGTTTTAAAAATAATTCTTTGATATGAAAAGTTATTATTTTTTAAATAATTTAAAATAAAACTTTTAAAATATTCACTATCCTCTGGAATTCCTGCAACAATTTCACATTCTTCAAATGTACTTGACCTTTGATCTCTATGTAAAAGTAAGCTCTTATTAAAAAATATTTTATAAAAATTTTTAAAAGCAAAAGGATATATTAATATTTTATTAATTTCTTTAAAAAGACTTAACTTTTTATAATTTGGTTTTAATTCATTATTAAATTTTAAAACATTCTCAGAATATCCTGAATCACACAATATGATATCAAAATATCCTATTTCAAAAAGTGACTTAAGGACTCCATAATTATCAACTGGAATGAAAGTAGGATTAATCTCTCCAAAAAATCCTTTATCTTTTATAAAAGAAAATAAATAAAAGAAAATATTATTTAAAACTCCAATTTTAATATTCATAATTTTATTAAAACTATTAATCCTAATAATTTATAAATAAATTATGATTTAATAATAAATTATATAATTAAATATTAAAAAAGCTACATATATTATCAAAAATAATATCGACCTCATAATCAAGAGAAAGTACATGATTTGATTTTTTAAGATAAATTAATTGTTTTCTCTTTGATCCAATTTTATTATAAATCATTTGAGGAGATCTATAAGAAACAATTTTATCTTTTTCAGAATGAAAAATAATAGAGTCCGCTTTTACTTTTTTCAAAATTTTTCTAAAAAAATTAATAGTTTTTTTAAGTTCAATTAAAGATTTTATAGAATAATAGTCTTTATAATATATCAAATAATTTTTATTATTTAAGTTATTTAAGGCTGGAGCACTATTTGGTTGTTTAATTCTATTGAAAAAAGGTTTAATTAACCATAAATATTTAAATTTTTTATCAGGGTAATCATAAGGTGTTGCAAGAAGTGCAATCTTTTCTATATTAAAAAGGTAAGCTAAATAACTTGAAAGTATTCCTCCCATAGATAATCCTACTAAATAAACATTCTTAACTCTTTTTGAAAATTCAAGATAAGCATCAGTTGCACACCTAAACCAATCTTGCATTTTAGTATCTTCAAAATCCTGAAAATTTGTACCATGTCCTGTAAGTCTTGGGCAGTAAACAGAAATCCCCCTATCTTCAAATTTCTTAGCTAAAATAAGCATTTCAGATGGAGATCCACTATATCCATGAAATAAAATTATACCTCTTTCCTTATTTTTTATATTTTTATATGACTCGGCTCCATCTATAATCTTATAATCACTCCCTATTTTTTTTGTTATCATAAAAAACCTTTAAATACATTTTATTTTTTTAATAACTTTTATTTAATTTGGTTCTTTAAATTATTTAACAAAAAATTCATAATAATTTTTTATATAAAAATTATAATTATATATCAAAAATTTCAAAATTCTCTTTTATTAATATTTTTAATAATAATAATTAAAATTAAACTATTTGCAATTACTAAAAACAATATATATCTTATTATTTCTTTTTCAATTATTTGAAAATTATTATAAAAATTGTTATGAATAATTATTTTAGAAAAAGGATAAAATATTGACATAATATTTTTAAATGGAGATAATAAAAGATAAAGTACAATAAAAACATAAAAAATTAGAGAAAGGGATGATAATTTGAAAAAAAAACCTGAAAAAAATGTAATATTTGCAATAAAAAAAAATAGTGGTAAAAGTAAAAGATAATTTGTTATAGCATTTTGCAAAAAAAGATTTTTATCCATATAGTTACCATTTAATAATATGGGTAACCTACCAAATGGGTAAGAAGCTATTAGATAAGAGTATAAATAAAATAAAAGCATAAAAAAACTAAAAAATATGAAATAAAAAAAAACTTTACCAATATAGAATTCAATTCTTGTAATATTTCCTGTTAATAAAAAATATATTTTATTTGTATTTATTTCGTCTTTAATATCAAAATCAAATAAAAGTGAAAAAATAAAAAAGAGAAAAATAAAACAATAATAAAACAAAAAACCACCATAAGAAATATTTAGTGGTACATTTTGATTTCCACTTGAACCAATTCTTGTAAGATGGAAAATAAAACCAAAAACAGTATAAAATATTAGAAAAATTATAGAATATATAAACAAATTAACATTTTTTTTCATTTTAATAATTTCCGATAAAAAAATACTTTTAATCATAAAAAATAACCTCAAAAATTTTTTAATTAATTTATTATTTTTCAACTTTGGCAATGTTCAACTTCATCTATAAAAAAGCACTCAAGAGATTTAACTATAGGTTCTATATACAATATTTCATTCGGAAGTAATTCATTTATTTTACTATTTAATAACCCCAAAATATTTTCTTCAAAATCTTTATAATTATTAGAAAATAAGATATTAATTTTATTTTCATATTTAAATTCCAAATTAATACTTTCATTCAAAATATTGTATAAATTACCATAATAAAATTTATCTTTAATTAAATCCTTATTATTATTTACGAATGAAAATATTAGATTTATTATATTTTCTTTTTTAAATATATCTTTTATTTTTTCATTTATCTCTAAGTTTTCAAATAGATTTCTTTTAAATATATAACTTACGCCAATTCTTGCATTTTTTCTAAATTGATAAATATTGTCATCAAATAATTTCTTACCTTTATTAATAATTATAATATGATCAGATAATCTTTCTATCTGCTCAAGATAGTGGGAGGATAATATTATTGTTGTTCCATAATTTTTATTTAAATCTTTAAAATATTTTTCAAGCTCCATTATTCCTTCAATATCAAGACCATTTGTTGGTTCATCAAGAATTAATAGTTCTGGTATACTCATTTCAGCCATAGCTATCGCCAACCTTTGTCTCATCCCTCTTGAAAATTTTTTAACAGTAGAATTCACCCACTTTGATAAACCAACCTTCTCAAGACTATCTATTATCTTCTTTTTATTATAAATTCCATTATATCTAGATATTATTTCTAAGTTTTCATATGCAGTTAAATTTTCATAAAAATTTTGATTATCAAAAATAAATCTAACTTCAGGTAAGCAACCAATATTTTTTTTTCTTTCTCCCTTATATATTATTTCCCCTTTATATTTAGTTAATAAACCAGCAAGTATCTTTATAGTAGTAGTTTTACCTGATCCATTTGGCCCAAGATAACCGACAATATCTCCTTTTTTTATATTAATACTTATTTTATCCAAAGCTTTAAATTTACCATAATATTTTTCAAGTTCTATAATTTGTACTAAATACATAATTTTCCTTTAATAATTTTATTTTATTAGAAAAAAATATTTACAGGAAAAAAATTTATTGTAAAAAATTTATCTTCAAAAAATTTATCTTGCCATCCATATTTTAGAATAATATCAGAACTAAAATTAAAAATAGATATATTCAATAAAATATTAATTCCAAATAAATTTATCAGATTATTTTTATAATAAAAAAAATCATAAAACATTCCTCCATAAAGATTAAAAAAATAAATTTTTAATAAATTATAAAAAAAAGAATTCTTAAATAAAATAGCAAATTTCTCAGTATAAATATCACTAAAATACTTAATATTAAATTTACTTAAATCAGATACAAAAAATGGAATTGTTAAATAATTAGAATTTGTAAAATATATAAATTGATTATTTAGAGTTAAATTAAATATTCTTTCATTTTCACTATTGCTTTTAATTATATATAAAAATTCAAAACTGAAATAAAATAGAAACTTTTTAATTTTTAATTTTTCAAGAAGATCCATTCCTAAATAATTTTTATATTTATTACTTTTATTATAAAATGAAAAAATGAAATTATTATCTAAATTTTTTATTTTTTTATTATTAAAATAAAAAATTCCATACAAAAACTCATAATTCAATGTAGGATTAAGATTTATTAAATTTTTATCAAGAAAACTTTCATAACTCAAAAAAATATAAAAGTCTCTAAATATTTCTAAACCTACAAAAAATCCAAAACTATAGGGCATATTAAAATAATTATTAAAAAACTCCATATTATAAAATAATCTTTTAATATAAACTTTTGAATATATACCTATAAAATACGAGGAAATTATAAAAGGTTGCTCAAAAAGTAGGGAAAGTCCTATACTATCATACATTATTAGCCCAAAAGAAAATTTTCCTTTCCTTGTAAGATTTATATAAATTTTTAACGAATCTCTTTCCTCTTTTATATCAATATTTAAATTTGAAAAATATTTTATATTTGAAATATTTTTTAAGTCTTCTTCAAGATATATTGGATTAAAAGGTTTATTAACTTTAGTTTTAAAAAAAATAAGCAAAGAATCTACTTTAAACTTATTTATAAATAAATACAAGCCTTCTATTACCTTATTTTCAAAAACAATGATATTAATGATAACATTATTTTCTTCCTCAAGATCAAAAGATACAGTAACAGATGAAAAATAACCCCAACTTTTTAATTTCTCTTCAATATTAAGAAAAAAATCAATTTGATAAAACTTTTGTTCTTCTATTTTCAAATATTCAATAATTTCTCTTTTTTCAAGATATTTTAATCCATATATTTTTATTTCTTTAACTTTGTAATAAACATCATTTGCATATAATCTATTTATAAAAAAAGAAAAAAATATAAAAATTACTTTAAAGAAAATAAAAATTATCTCAGCTTTTAAAATCTTATTTATTCTTCTCATAACTAAATTTCAATTAAATAAATTTTACCCAAAGCTTTATTAATAATAAGTAACACATTTTTGTTTTTTGCAAACAAAAATTCTGAATATGGTCCAGCCAAATAATATATCTTTTTTAAATCATTTGATACAAAAATAATATTATCCTCTTTTTTATTAAAAATATTTGGGTTTTTTAAACTTGAATAAAATATAGAATAACTCCCATCAAAATTATAAACAAGTAAATCTATTATACCATCATTATTAATATCTGTATTAAATTTTCCAAATATAGAATTAAAAAAATCTGTTAAATTTATTATAGCATAACTGGAAAAATCTATTTGACTTGAATCCTGAGTAGTTTCAGAATCAAGAGATATATTCCTGCTCAAACTATATAATGGAGATAAATTAATGTCTCCCTCTTTACTTACAGAATAAATATTAATACTAATAAGGAATGATCTCTTAACAGTTAAACTTAGGATAAAATTTGAAGAAAACAGTTTCGTACCAATATTTATCAAATCCTTAACCCCATCTTTATTTACATCATAAAAAAGAAAAAAACTTTCAATTCCAGACATTTCATTTAAATAAATCTTCTTATCTGGTTGCTCTTTCCAATTTCCATCATTATTACCATAAAAAATATATACAATAGTTCCAAGTTTATCTGTGTTAAAAACAGCAGCCATAGAAAAATTCATCACAATAACATCTATTGTTTTATCTCCATTAAAATCATCAAGTATTATGTATTTATTTATTGGAGAATAACCAGATCTAATTGTTACATAATTTTTTAAATTTAAATCCTGGTTTTTTAAAAATCTTTTGCCCTTATCATAATAAATATAAGATATTAATTTATCCTGAAAAATTAAAACGAAGTCTCCAAAACCATCATTATTAAAATCATTAAAAAATATATCTGGAATTAAAATTGTTATAGAATGAATAACATTAAAACCGCCAAAACTTAAGCTATAATCATAAAATGCTCTTAAATCAATATTAATTTTTTGTATTAAGTTTTTATCTTTATATATATTTATTCCACTTTCATCAAAGATAAAAAATTCATCCTTTTCATCATTATCAATATCATATGAAATATTTAAATATGGAAATCTATCATCAAAATTAAACTTATATATATGATTAATATCAAATAATTTTATAATCTTTTTATCTTTTGATAAATAAAATAAAGAATTCTTTGATAAAAATACTATATTAAAGAATTGCGATGATTCTATTTTTGAAAATGAGAAACAATAGTAAATATCTTCAACTTCTTCATCAAAAATTTTAAATAAGTTATTACCCTGATATTTATATATTGAAAAATAAATTTTCTTTTTAAACAAATTTTTATAAATTATTATAAATTCTTCATCTTTATCCTCATCAATATTTTTTTTAAAATATTCTATAATTTTTCCTCCAATTGATATAGATTTTGCTTCATTTTGCCCAAAACAAAGAATTAATTCACCAAAACTTAATGAAAAAATAACTAAAATAATCAATACTATTCTAATAAATAAAATTCTTGAGACAATATTATTTTTCATAAAAATAACCTTTTATATTTTATCATTATTTTATTTAAAAATTTAATCTATTTTTTATTTTTTCAAACATATATTTTTGATTATTTACAAAATTAAATAAAAAATTATATTTACATTAATAAAAAATAAATAAAGTTTTATTTTGATTAATAAATGGTTTATCTATAATTAAATTTTATGAATACAAAAAAATTACCTTTAGCTGAAAGAGTCAGGCCAAAAAATATTAACCAATTAATAGGTCAAAAACATTTACTTGGCCAAAATAAACCTTTATATAATATATACAATGAAGGAATCTTACAATCATTTATTTTATATGGACCCCCTGCAACAGGAAAATCAACATTTGCAAAATTATATTCTGAAAAATTATCTATTAAAACTTATTATTTAAATGCAAATATTTTGAATAAAAAAGAACTATCTGATATTATAAAAAATACTGAAAAAGATAAAAGTGTATTAAAAAAAAAAGAAGAGGATTTATTTCAATTAAATAACACTTTTAATAATTCACATAATAAAGATAAAATTATACTTATTATAGATGAAATTCATAGAATTTCTAGACCAAAACAAGATACTCTTTTAGAACCCTTAGAAAAAGGAGATATTTTAATTATTGGAACAACTACAGAAAATCCTTTTTTCTTTCTTCAACCTGCTTTAAGATCAAGAATTTTTATCTATGAATTTTACGATCTTTCTTATGAAGAAATTAAGGAAGCAATTTTATCTTCATTAGAAAGAGACATTTTTTTTAAAAATTATGCAATAAATTTTGAAGAAGAAGCTTTATTTTCTCTTATAAATAAAGTAAAGGATATAAGAAAAATCCTTAATATAATTGAAATAATTGTTAATTCAAAAATTAAAAATAAAATATTAGATAAAAGCACAGAAAATATTAATATATCAATAAATGATCTTTACAATTTTCTCGAATTAAAAAATACAAAGTTAATAAATAACTATTCTCTTAATGATGCTATTTCTGCATATATAAAATCTATGAGAGGAACAGACCCTGATGCTTCTATTTATTATTTATCTTTAATGTTAGAAAACGGAGAAGATCCAGAATTTATTGCAAGAAGGCTTATCATCTTCGCTTCAGAAGACATTGGACTTGCATATCCTTATGCTTTACCTATTGCTACATCATGTCTTGAAGCAGTTAAAAATATAGGTATGCCTGAAGCAGCAATCATTTTATCTCACATAACCATATTATTCTCTTTATTAAAAAAAAATAATTCTACTTATAAAGCATATTTAAATGCAAAAAATTTTATTCAGAATGGAAATTTTTTAAATATTCCTTATTACTTAAGAGGTGGAGCAAGAAAACTTTTTGATAAATATTTAATGAAAGATATTAATTCTGAAAATAATAAATTAAATAATACTACTTTAAATGAAAATTTACAAAATGATGAAAATATTGAAGAATATTTATACCCTCACGATTTTCCAGATCATTATATAAAACAAAGATATATAGAAAAAGAAGTTAAATTTTATTTCCCAGAATTAATTGGATTTGAAGTTGACTTGATTAAATGGTATGAATATTTACAAAATAAATATAATAAAAAAAATTAATAATTTTCATTACTAAGGGAAATCAAATGAATAAAAATAAATACAGAGCTCCAAGAAATAGAACTCTTTTTTTATCAAAAGAAGAAGAAAATTTTTACTCTTCTAAAATCTTATATATCAATGATTATGACTTGAACTCAAATGGAAGAAAAAATAATAGATTTTATTTAGAGGATATTTTAAATAAAACCATATGTGCTGATTTTTTCAAAGTTATAGAATATTTTCCATATGAAGTATTTGATTTAATTATACTCGATCCACCATATAATATCTCGAAAAAATTTGATAAATTTGAATTTAAAGAGATAGATGAACTTGAGTATAAAAATTATTTTGAAAATATTATAAATAAAATATTTCCTCTCTTAAAAAAAACTGGTTCAATCTATGTATGTTGTGAATGGAAAACTTCTTATGCAGTTTATGAAGTCCTGAAGAAATATTTTAAAATCAGAAATAGGATTACATGGGAAAGAGAAAAAGGTAGAGGAGCAAAAAAAAATTGGAAAAACTGTTCTGAAGATATATGGTTTGCTACAAAATCTAACAAATATTTTTTTGATGTTGAAAAAGTTAAATTAAAAAGAAAAGTAATAGCTCCATATAGAGAAAATGGATTACCAAAAGATTGGATAGAGGTTGAAAATCACAAATATCGATTAACTTATCCTTCTAACTTATGGTCTGATATTACGGTACCATTCTGGAGTATGCCTGAAAATACTGATCATCCAACTCAAAAACCAGAAAAACTTATTGCAAAACTTATCTTAGCATCTACAAAAGAAGAGGATTTTGTATTTGACCCATTTGCTGGTTCTGGAACTACTCCTGTTGTTTGTAAAAAACTTGGAAGAAATTATTGTGGCATTGAAATTAATGATTATTATGCTAAAATTACTGAAAAAAGACTGCTAATGGCTGAAAATGATAAAACGATACAAGGTTATTATGATGGATATTTTTTAGAAAGAAATATGTATAATGCTTTTTTAAGAAAATTAAAAATAAAAGATAAAAATTAGATTAAAAAATGATCATTCCCACTATCCAACCAACAATAGTAGACATCAAAATAACTAAAAAGATATAAGCTAAAGTTTTTTTTGCACCAAGCTCTCCCCATATTACAATTATAGAAGGTAATGATAATGATGGTCCAGCAAGCAATAAAGCTAATGCAGGCCCGTAACCCATACCTGCACCGATCAATCCCTGCAAAATTGGAATTTCTGTTAAAGTTGCAAAATACATTAATGCACCTGATAAACTTGCAAAAAAATTTGAAAATAAACTATTGCCACCTACAAGCTTTATTATCCATTCATTTGGAATCAAAGCCATATGTCCTGGCCTACCAAGCAAAAAACCTGCTATTAATATTCCAAAAAATAAAAGAGGGACAATTTGTAAAGCAAAATCTCTCGTTACGAAAACCCAATTATTTAGTTCATCTTTTTTAAACCAAAGGCCTAATATTAAAAATAATATTAATAATAAAATACCAGAAATTATCCATTTATTTTTATAAATAATATCCCAAACAGGAAGGGTGCCTTTACTTGGTGCCCAATTTAAAAAAATTAAAATTAGGATCATCACAACCATAAAAATAATTTGTTGCCACAATTTTCTAGATTCTGAGATTTCAAATTTAAACATTTTTTCATCTTTAAATCTAACTTCATCTTCTTTTTTAAATAAAAGATGCATTACTATTCCTATAACAAAGGCAAAAATTATAGCTCCAATAATCCTTGCAACTCCAAGCTTAAATCCTAATACTTTTAATGATAATATCATAGCAAGGATATTTATTGCTGGACCTGAATATAAAAAAGATATAGCAGGACCTAAACCCGCACCTTTTTTATAGATACCTTTAAAAAGGGGTAGAACTGTACATGAACAAACTGCTAAAATACTTCCTGATATTGAAGCAATTGTATAGGATATAAACTTATTTGCATTTGGGCCAAGATATTTTAATATAGCATTTTGATTTATAAAAACACTTATAGCTCCAGCAATAAAAAAAGCGGGTATTAAACAAAATAAAACATGCGACTTTGCATAATCAAGTAACATTTCAAATGACTCTAATATTGCACTATGAATAATTTTATTTCCAGGAGGTAGAAAATATAGTATAAAAAATATAAATAGATAAAAAAAAGTTCTTTTATTTTCATTTTCTTTTAAAAACATCAATAATACCTCTTATTAATTAATAATTTAAACAATATTTTAAAGAGCAAAATATCAAAATAAAATAACTATTTCCTTATCTCTTTCTTTATTAATTCTATAATCTCATTTTTACTTAACACTTTGCCTGAACTTTTTACTTCTCCATCTATAGCAAATCCTGGTGTTCTTAAAACCCCCATTTCAATTATTCTATCAATATTTGATATTTTTTCAAATTCTGCATCAATGCCTAATTCCTCAACTGCTTTTTTTGCATTTTCTTCCAATTTCTGACAATTTATGCAACCCTTGCCAAGTATTTGAATTTTCATAAATATCTCCTTTAACAAATAATTAATTTAAATTAATTTATTTTAAAAAAACTTCAATCCCAACTATATTTTTTATTTATTGAGTTTAATAAATAAACTATCTTTTCATTTAAAAAAATATCTATAAATTATTTTTTTGTTATATTATAGAAAATGAAATTTTAACACTATTATGAAAATAAAAATTAAAAAATATATAAAAAAAAATTCAATAAAAAAATTAAAAACTATTAGAAAGGATATTCTGGAAAGTTTAAATTTTGGATTAAAAAGTATTGATCCTATTAATTTATTAAATAATTTTATAGACGAAAAAAGGAATATATTAAAAATTGATTCAAAATATATAAAATTAGAAAATTTCAAAAATATCTACTTAATTTCAACCGGAAAAGCAGCTATTAAAATGGGTATTTCTATAATTAACAAACTTAAAATAAAAGAAGGATTAATTGTATCAAATGAAAAAATCAATAATTTAGAAAAAAAGATAATTCATATAATTAAAGAAAATCATAATAATGGAATTTTTAACATTAAACTTATTAAGGAAAATATTAAAAAAATAAATTATATAAATGGAGGACACCCTTTACCTGATGAAAATTCTGTTATAGCAGGCAATAACATTTTAAAAATTATTAATAAATTAGAAGAAGATGATTTACTTATATTTCTTTTATCAGGAGGAAGTTCTTCTATAACAGAAGTTCCTTTAATACCTCTTGATATCTTAAAAAAATTAACTATCGATTTATTAAAAAGTGGAGCTGATATTTACGAATTAAATACTATTAGAAAGCATCTATCAAAATTAAAAGGAGGAAAATTACTTAAAATAGCAAAGTCTACAATTATTTCTTTTATTCTTTCTGATGTACCAGGGGACAACCTTCAGATTATAGGGTCGGGCCCAACTTATTTTGATAATTCAAACTTAATCAATGCTTATTCTATACTCAAAAAATATAATTTGGATAAAAAATATAAAGAAGTATATCTATTTTTTAATAATAAAATTAATAATGAAAATTTTGAAACTTTAAAAGAAGAAGAATACAATATTTTAGTTTCACAAAATAAACTCTACAATATTTTAATAGCCTCTAATTCTTATTGTTGTTATAATATATCAGAATACTTATTAAATAAAAATTATAATATAATCCAAATTAATGAACCTTTATCAGGGAATGTTAAAAAAATTTCTAATTTAATCTTAAATATTCTTTATTATTTAATAAATAATAAAATTGAAAATAACAATAATATTTTTTTAAATTTTTATGGTAAGATTTTAGAAAAAAATATAAAAACTGATTTTCCTATTGCAATAATTTGGGGAGGTGAATTAACAGTAAAAATTAAAGGTAAAAGTGGAATTGGGGGAAGAAATCAGCATTTTGTTCTATCTTTTTTAAATAACATTATAAAATCAAGAAATATTAAATATTTAGATTTACTATATATTCCAAGTTTTAAATTTAATAAAAAAAATAATAAAAATAATGAATCAAATTTATATGAAAAATATTTATTTTGTATTGTAAGTTTTGGAACTGATGGTATTGATGGAGTTTCAAAAGCTGCTGGAGCAATCGCTGATAATTGGACTTTAAGCTATATTTATAAAAATAAGATCAAAATAGAAAAATATATTAATTCTTTTGATTCATTTAATTTTTTTAATAAGATAAATGATTCTATAATAACAGGTCCCACAGGAACAAATGTTGCAGATGTTGGAATTTTAATAATAGATAAATTCTTATTATAAAAAAATTTATTAAACTTTTTTAATAACCAATATAATTAATTAATTTAAATAATACTTAATTTCAAAAAATATTTGTCTTTAGTTTTCTATGTAGAGAAAAGCTTCAAGGTTAAAATAATTCAAATAGTAATCCATTAATTCTAAATAAAAAGATATATTATCTAAACAAAGAGCCATTTTATATTTTAAAAAATCAATTTCATTTAGTTCTCCTTGTTGAAATGCAAACTCTTTTGATTTTATCAATTCTATATCTGCAATAATTTTAGAAAAATAATAATAAATTTTCATTTTATTTATTTCTAACTTATAAATTAAAGACTCAAGAAAATTTATTATATATTGATTAGAATATTCAAGCTGCCCAATTACCTTTTCAATTTCATTTCTAGCCTGTTTAATTTTATAATCTAAAGTTCCTGCATCATAAATTAACATAGATATTCCAAGAGAAATTGTTATATTGAAATCATTTGAAGTATACCATCCTATCTCAACCAATGGTATTCTTGGACCATTATAAGAAATCTCAACTCTTAAACCCAAATCAGGTTTAAAATAGCTACTAGATTTTATAATTTCATATTGTAATTGAACAATTTTTTTAAATATTTCAAGCTGTTTTAACTGTAAACTATTTTGGATAGATAATATCTTATAGTTTTCAGGTAATTTATAAAAAAAACTTTCTATATCATTTATATTAAATTTTCTATCAAGTTCTGTAAAATCAATAATTATATTTAAATCTTTATCATAATTTAATACACTTTTTAATTCTAATAAAATCTTTTCTCTTTCATTTCTTATTTTAACATAGTTATATTCAAATTCTTTTTGATTAATTAAAATTTGAAGAAATTCAGAGTATGTTATAAAACCATTTTCATAATTTTTTTTTGATAAATTTATTATTCTTTCAATTAATTTTCCTTGTTCATCAAAATAAAAAAGTACTTTATCCATTAAATAAATTAAATGATAATATGATTTAATTTTTGTTTTAACCTCATTTATTTTTTCTAACTTCTTCAATTTAGCTGATTCGACTAAAAGTTCATAAATCTTTATAGAATTATCAATCTTTCCCCAAGTAAAAATAGCTTGGTCAATAATTAATTTAAATTGATAAAGTGTCTTCTCCATACCTTTATAAATAATTGTATCTTGAGGAGGAATTAATATTTCACCCCCTGAATATAAAAATGATCCAAATTGCCCTGCATTTATTGAAATAGGACCTATTGGATTAGATAAATAACTCATACTAACTGTTAAAGAAATAGATGGATATTTTTTTGCTTTTGCTATTAAAAGATCATATTCTGCTTTTTTAATATCTAAATCTATATTTTTTATTTCTATATTATTATTTAATGCATAATTAATAAGTTTTTGCAAATCAAATTTATATACTTCATCAGATAAACAAAATATAGAAAAATAAATAAATAAAATAAAAAATATAGATATTTTTATAAAATTTAAAAAAATTTTTTTTATAAAATTTATCATAATAAAATCAATGAAAATAAAAAATTTTTAATTCTATAATAAATAAAAAATAAAACAAAATTAAAAATATTTTTTATATAAAAATATTCTAAATATCTTTAATTATTTTAATTTTTATTTTATTTTTATATATTTATTTCTATATAATTATCAGCATTTTCATATATTCTGAAATTATTTATTGTTGTTTTTAAATTGTTCATAGAATCATAAACCTCTATTTTAATATCTTGATAATTTTGATTTCCCTCGACTCCATCAGGATAAAGCTCAATATTTTGAATTTCAAAGTAACCTGGAATAGATGTTTGATTATTAGGATAAAAAGTATATGTTCTTGTTGTTTTCGATGTTTGTTCATTATTTCTTGTTTTATAAGTTATTTTAACTTTATAACCATTTACACCACTTCCTGATAATTTTACAACTCCATTAATTGACTCTGTAAAAATTAATTTCCTCATTTTAAGAGGAGGTAATTGAACTGTAGCATCTTTATTAATAACAAAACTTTGATAATAATCTTCATAAATTCCATTTCCATCAGGATCCCAACTGGTATTATCAGTTAGATTTGAATCTATATTTGACGAGGTTTCATAATCAGTTAAAGAAATCAAAACTCTTACTTTAGTCTTCTTTTTATCATCCTTCAAATTAGGAACTTTTGGAAATGATATTTTTATAGAATAATTTCCATTTGAATCTGTTAAAACAGTATAGGTTGGTTTGTTGTTAAAATTAGAATCATTAACAATTGGATCACCATTTACATCAAAGGACCAACTTTCAGGAACATATATATTAACACTTACATTTGGTATTCCTTCTCCACTGGATATATCTATTATTTTACCTCTAATTATTGCGCTATTTTTTATTCTTTCAACTTTAATTGGAGGAATTCTAGTAGTTGAATCCGAAATAATCCTGTGTCTCGTATAAGAAACTCCATAGTCTTCGTGATAAAAAACTAATATTATATCCATTATATCAGCATCTTTTCCAAAATTAGGAAATAAAGTCTTCCAAACTATTGCATTAAAATTAAATACTCCACTTTCATTACCTTGATTTGAAGTTGTAATTGATGTAAAACAATTATTGAAAAAAATTAAATAATTTGAATTTTTTTGATAATTATTCCAATCTTCCTTAAAATTATTTTCTTCAGTATATAGAAATACATAACCATCATTTATTCCATTCCCTGTTTCAGAATCAATATATTTTCCTGTTAAAGATGCCCTAAAAACACTTGAACATGAAAATAATATAAAAAAATTAAGTAAAAGATAAAAAACTATTATTTTCTTAATATTATAAAATAAATAACTTAATATTTTTTTTATTAAATTAATTTTATCTTTAAAGTACTTTTTAATAATATTTTTTATATAATTTAACATAAATCAATCCTCTAATCTACTTTTTATACTCTTTTTTACTTTCAAAAATATAATATATTAGAGGAACAATAACCAAAGTTATTAATGTTGAAGTTAGCAATCCTGCAGCAATCACAAGACCCAGTGGCCTATATACATTTGCTCCTTCTCCAATACCTAAAGCCATAGGTAAAACTCCTAGAATAGTAGTTAAGGAAGTCATCAAAATAGGTCTCAATCTGCTACTTCCTGCATTTATAACTGCATCTTTTAATGATTTTTTATAATATTTTCTATTCAATTCTATAAAGTCTATTAAAACTATAGCATTATTAACTACTGTCCCTGCAAGAGTTATCAAACCTAAAAAAGAAACTATTGATAAAGTTGTTTTCCCAATTAATATACCAAGTGTAGCACCAATAAGCATAAATGGAATTGATACTAAAATAATAAATGGATGAGAAAATCTTTCAAATTGTATTACCATTACCATATAAACTAAAAAAATACCTATTAATAAAACAACAAATAATGATTGGAAAGATGTTTTAATCTCTTTTGCACTTCCAATAATTTCCCAATTAACCCCTAATGGAAAAACAATATTTTTTAATATAGGTTTTATCCTTTTTTCTATGCCTCTCAAATCTGGATTAGATAAATAAGCTGTAACAACTATTGATTTTAACCTATTTCTATGATTAATCAAAGAAACAGATGGTTTTAAATTTAATTTTGCAAAACTTGAAAAAGGAACAAAATTTCCACTTTTTGATTTAAGAAAAATTTCATTTAAAATATTTGAAGTTATTTTTTGATCAGAAATATCAGATTTTAAAAATATAGGAAATACTTTATCATTCAACCTAAATTTACCAGCATTCATTCCATAAAAATATATTCTTGATGCTATTGCTGCTTCATATGGAGACACCCCTAAATTACCCATAAAATCTAATTTCATCTCTGAAAGAAGTTCTATTGAATCAAAAGATACAGAAAGATTAGTTTGCAAAACAGATTTATCATTTGCAAGTATCTGCTCTACCATTTTAGCTGATTTATAAATAGAATCAAAATTTGTACCATAAACTTCAATCATAAAACCTTTTCCACCTAGAGCAATTGAAGCAAGAGAACCTAAGCCCCCATTAGAAATAGAAATATTAAAATCAGGAATTGTTGCTTCTGCCTTTTTTTGTAAAAATTTAATAATTTCAAAAACAGACCTTTTTCTCTTTTCCACAGGAACCAATCTTATCTTACCATAAGCAATATTAGACTTTGAACTTATTCCAAAAAAATCACCCCTACCTATTAAAAAATAAGTAGACTCTATTTCATTAATATATTCCTTTATTATTTTTTCAAATATTAAGACTTTTTTCCTTGTTTTTTCAAGAGAGTATCCTACAGGAGTTGATATTTTTACTTCAATTTCACTCATATCTGATTCACTTAAAAATTCAAATCCAATAATATCAAGAGTTATTAAAGATATTATAAGTAAAACAACAGCTATTGTTATTACAAATTTTCTCTCAGATAAAGCAAAAGACAATATATTTTTATAAAAGTTAATTAATTTACTTAATAGTTTTTCAATAGTATTTGAAAATTTAATAAAAATGTCTTTAGTTTTAGTAAGAAACTGACTCAAAGCATATTTTTTTCTATCATTAAAATTTTTGTTGTAAAAATTTTTTATTTTTTTTTCAGGAAAAAAATAAGAAACTGCATATGGCACAAAAATTATTGCTACAATCAAAGAACCAGCTAAAGCTAAAGATATTGTTAAAGCAATATCTTTTAATACAAGACCTGCTATACCTTTTATAAAAATCATAGGAATAAATACAGCAAGAGATGTTGTAGTAGAAGCTAAAACTGCTCCTGCAACCTCCTTAGTTCCTAAAAATGCAGCTTCTTTATAATTTAAATTTTCTTTAATTTTTGTATCTATATTTTCTAAAACAACTATTGAAGCATCTACAACCATTCCAATTCCAACAGTTAAACCACTTAATGTCATTAAATTTATAGATCTTCCAGTTAATTTCATTCCAATAAAAGCAAATAATAAAGAAAGAGGAATTGAAAAAGATACAACTAATGTTGCCCTTAAATTTCTCAAAAACAAAAATAATATTAAAATTGCTAAAAAGCCTCCCATAACAGCAGAATCTCGAACAGTATTAATAGACTTTTTTATGTCCCATCCTTGATTTGAAATAACTTGAAATCTTATAATACCTCCATAAATATTTTCAATGTCTTTAAATTGTTTTATTATATTCTGAGTTGTTTTTAAAGTATCTTTACCTTGTTGTTTCATTATATCTATAACAATAACCTGTTCGCCTAGAGAAGATGTATACTCATCAGGCTTTGGAATAGAAAGTTCTATTTTAGCTACATCTTTAAGTCTTATAAATGTTTTATCAAAATATCCAACAACAAGATTTTCTATATCTGATATAGACTTAAATTCCCCAAAACTCCTTATATTAATATCTTTACCTTGAAAGGTAACAATTCCACCTGGAAATGAAATATTATAATATTTTAATATTTGGAAAATATCTAAGATTGAAATATTTTTTGAATTTATTAGATCTTTTTTAACTGTAATTATTAATTTTTTTTTCTCTCCACCATGAAGTATTATCTCTGAAACCCCTTCTATTCTAGCAATTCTACTTCTTATCTGCTTTTCAAAAAATTCAGTTAATTCCTCTTTATTTAAAGAACTTTTAAGAATAGCAGTTACTATAGGTAATTTACTAGGATCCATTTTAAGAATTTCTGGAATACCAGAAATACCTTCTGGCAAGTCATTAGCAACGCTATTAAGTTTTTCTCTTACCTCAGGAAATTTCTTATCAATATCTACTCCCCAATTAAAACTAATTTCAATTAAGGACAGGGAATCAAAAGAACTTGATTGTATAGAATCAATCCCAGATAATGTAGATAAAGCATCTTCAATCGGGCTTGTTACATCTTTTTCAACATCAATAGAACTTGCTCCTGGATAAGTAGTTATAATTAAAAGAGAAGGTAAAAAAATATCAGGAAACATTTCTTGTCTTAAAGAATATAAAGATAATATACCAAAAAAAATTAAAGCTATTACTAAAATAGTTATTATAACAAAATGTTCTATCGAAAACTTAATTAATTTTTCCATATTGTTTAATATACAGTATGTTCTTCAATAATATTAACTTTCTGTCCTTCTTTAAGGAAATGTTGGCCATCTATAATAAACTTATAATCTTTATATTCTTTTGGTATTTGAAAGTATTGATCATTTGAAAAAGTTACATCTAGTTTTATTTTATAAGCTTTAGAGGATTTTTCATCAACATAAAAAGCAAAATTATTTAACAATAATACTTCTATTGGTAAATAATAAACCTTTTCTCTTTTATCAATTACAAAATTAACATTTAAAGACATCCCAGGTAAAATCTCTTTAATATCTTGAATAGAACAAATTACAGTGAAAGTTTTTGTCTCAGGAGATATAAATGGAGTAATGTATTTTATTTTTCCTTTAATTTTTTTATCAATAAAATCTTGGAAGGTTATATAAATTTCCATCTGATTCTGCAATTTTGAAAATAAAAAATAATATTTTTCCGGAACTTTAACTTCCACTACTAAATTAGATAAATCACCTATTGTAACAATTGGTACTTGAGGGGCAACAAGAGATCCTGGAACACTATGTGTCATCAAAACTACACCATTCACAGGTGATACTATCTTAGTATATCCTAGCTGTAATTTTGATAATTCATATTGGGATCTATAAGCCTCATATTGAGCTTTTGCCTGTTCATAATTTTGTTTTGAAGTAGCTCCATTTTTATAAAGAGTTTCTACTCTTTCAAAAGTAGATTTAGCTGATTCAAAGGCAGCTTTAATCTGCTCATATTGAAGAAGGTATGGCCCCTGATCAATTTCTCCTATTATTTGCCCCTCTTTAACTTTATCTCCAACCGAAACTAACAAAGAAATTAATGAACCAGAAATTTTAGGTAAAATAGTTACAACTGATTCAGATTTAACAAATCCAGAAACTACTAATGTCTTTTCAATATTTCCATACATCGGTTTAATTGTTTCAACTGGAATCACTATTTCTTCATTATTTGGTATTTGTTTAGCTCTTGATAAAAACCATATAATAATAATTATTAATAATACACTAAATAAAATAAAATATCTTATATTTCTGTTTGTCATAGATTTTAATAAAAAATTGAATATTATAAAATCAAATTCTTCCTATAAAAATTATAATTTAAATATTATTTAATTCAAAATATTTAATATAAAATCAATATTATTTATTGAAAAAAATACAATTAAAATTAAAATATATTTATGAAAATTTAGCACTTCTATCAGATTTCTAAACTAATCTTTTATATAAAAAATTTATTCATTTCATTTAATATTTTTTTAAGGAGTTTTTAATATGGAAACTTCTGAAAGAAAAAAAAGACTTGAAATTAAAGTTTTAAGAACAATTGAAAATCTTAGAAAAAGAAATTTTGGAGCTGAATTTTTTGAAACAAAAGAAGAAGCTATAAAATATTTTTTAACAAAAATTGATAAAGATAAAAGCATAGGATATGGCGGTTCAAGAACTCTTGAACAGATTGAAATAATTCAATACCTAAGAGAAAACAATTATAATCTTTTAGATAGAAATAAAGATGGTTTAACTAAAGATCAAAGAGAAGAAATTCAAAAAAAAATACTAACATGTGAAATATTTATTTCTTCATCAAATGGCATTTCTGAAACTGGGGAAATTGTTAATATTGATTTATGGGGAAATAGAATATGTCCCATAATTTATGGTCCAAAAAAGGTTTTTATTTTTGCAGGATGGAATAAAATAGAAGATGACCTTGAAAAAACAATTTATAGAGTTAAAAATATTGCTTCAGTTCAAAATGCAATAAGATTTAATAGAAATACTCCATGTACTAAAAGTGGTAGATGTTTTGATTGCATTTCACCAGAAAGAATTTGTGGAACATTAACTATCATTAGCTATTGTGGTGAAAAAGAAAGAATAGAAGTATTATTTATTAAAGAAGATTTAGGATTCTAGTTAAACAAATCTTTTAGGAATATAATTTGGACTTCATAAATATTGATTTTCATATTCACTCTTGTCTTTCACCATGCGGAAGTCTTGAAATGGGACCTTTTAATTTAATTAATAAACTTAACCAATTTAATATTAAATTAGCCTCTATTACAGATCATAATACAATAATTAACTTTCCTTCATATTTTATAAATGGGTTAAAGAATCAGATTCTTTTTTTACCAGGTATTGAAGTTCAAACAATGGAAGAAGTGCATCTTGTTATTATATTTCCTACCTATATTGAAGCAAAAATTTTTTATGATTCATATTTAAAAGATAAAATTAATATTATTAAAGCAAATTATGAAATATTTGGAGATCAACCAATAATTGATGAAAATGAAAACATTATATCAGAAGAAGAAAATCTTTTAATACAATCACTCAATATTTCTTTTAACAATATTTGTAAGATTTTAGAAAATGAAGGCTATATCTATTTTCCTTCACATTTTTTTTCTGATTCATTTTCTGTTATTTCTCAACTTGGTTTTTTACCTTCAGATTTAAATATTAAACTTATAGAAATATCGAATACAAAAGATATAGAAAAATTAAGAGAGGATTATATTCTCAATAATAAAAATATTAATATCATCACAAATTCTGATGCACATTATTTAAATGATATTGGAAGGAAATATTTTAAAATCAAAAATAAAGAATTATCTGAATTATTTTTAAATTTTAATATAGAGTATAACAAATATTTAATAAATGAGAAGATAGATTATTTTAGTATTATAAATAGTAATATCTACTTTAAATTTCCTCAATTAAGAGATAATATTATTGTAATTTATAATAAAATTAAAGAAATACTATATTCTGATAATAATTTTTTTATTCAAAATGTAGAAAATATTTTTTCTGCAATTTGAAGTTGTTTTTTCCATTCTCCATACATCTTTTGAGTCCCTTCTAATTTATATATTTTGCAAACAATTTCATTTTCTAAATTTAGGGGTTTACTTTTTGCAAGGATAGTACCAGGTAGTGGCATAAAAAAATGGGAGTGAATTTTTGCTCCCATATTAACAAGTTTTTCTATAAATCTAAGAGATTCAATTTGAAACTCTTTATTTTCAAAGGGAAGACCAAAAATAAAATCTACATGTGGTTCAAATCCATTTCTTAATATTATTGAGGTCGCCTTAAATATAATTTCTTTATTATGTTCTCTTTTAATTTTCGAAAGAACAAAATCGCTTCCACTTTGAGCTCCAATAATAATTCTTTTATTGTTAGCATATTTCTTAATAATTTTTAGTAGGTCATCTGAAATATTATCTGGTCTAATTTCAGAAGGAAATGATCCAAAATAAATTTTAATTTTATTCCCTGAAATTTTTCTAATACTTAGAAGTAAATTTTCAATTTTTTCTAAATTTACCTCATTTTTTTTTAATGACATATATGATGAAGCATCAGGTGAAATAAATCTTAAATCCCTAATGTTATTCTTAATAGAAAGTTTAACCATTTCTACTATATTTTCAATATTTCTATGTCTTACCAATTTGGCTGTAATTTGTGGTGTCTGACAATAAGCACAATTAAAAAAGCACCCTCTTGTTATTTCTATTGGACCATAAAGCTGATATTTATCAGAAAAATATCTAACATTATTCAAATCATCAATATTTTTAATTCTTTTATTTATAAATACTTTATTATCATAATATAATGATAAATTATTGAATTTTTTATCTTTCAAATGCCCAATAAATTCTTCTTTATTTTTTTTATTGAATTTTTTTTTAAAAAAACATTCGATTAATTCTTTAATAGTAATTTCACTTTCATCAATAAAACCTATATCACTGTTTAAAAATTTTATTGAATCAGGCTTTCCAATTATATGAGGACCTCCATTAATAATAAAAAAATTTTTATCTATTTCTTTTTCAAGACATTTAATTTCTGATATTAAAAATTTATATTTTAACAATTCTGAAGTTAATATTGAAAAAAGAAAAAAAAAGTTTTCATATTCGTTTTTATTTTCTAAGATAAATTTTTTAATAAGATTAAAATCATAAAAAATCTTAATATCAAAATCAAAACTTTTTTCTAATTGTTCAATTGAAGGAATAAGAGCATTAAAACTATATTTGTTATTATTCTCAAGAAAAGCAACTATAACTAATTTTTTCATATTTGAAAAAAATTTTATATATTTTAACATTTAAAGGCTTTTATTCTCTTATAAAAATTTTTAATATTCTACCAACATACATTCTATGATAATCATTATTATTGTAATGTTTTTCAATTTCTGAATCCAAGAAGTTTTTATTATCTAAATCTTGAAAATATATTTTCTCACATAAGAATAAAATTTTAGATTCTTCTACAAATGGAATTCTAATATTTTTAACAAAATTTAACTTATCTTCTACTGAATAAAAATTTAAATTAAATTTACATTTATCAAACTTATTTTCTAATCTACCACTTTTCATTCCGCAATACTCAAGTTTGTCTTTAAAATTATCATCAAAAAAAGAAACAGAAAAAAAATTTGATTTCTCAAAAATGGTATATGTATATCTTGTAGGCCTTATAAATACATTCACAATAGGGTAATTCCATAATATTCCTAAACTTAACCAACTTGCGGTCATACAATTATTATTTTTTTCATTTCCAACTACAATAAGTGCCCATTTATTATCTATATAATCAAAAACTTTAAAAGAAAAATCGTAAAAATTAATTTCTTTAAACTTATCCATTTTTAACTCCTTTATCAAAAATTACATTATTTTTAAAAATTTACTAACAAATTAACAAAAAAAAAATAATTTTATTCACAAACTTAACATTCATATTTTAATAATAAATATTATTTTTAAAAAAATTAAATTTTTGAAAAAATAAAATATTTAATGTGAATAAAAAACAAAAATTTTCTATAAATAAATAACAATTTAAGTTATTTACAGTAAAAAAAATAATAAGAATTACAATAAATTGTTCATATTAATACTAATACAATCAATAAAAATAATTTGAAAAAAACATATACTTAAATATTCAATATAAAAAACTAAATTTAAAAAATTAATAATTATATGTATTTAAATATAAAAAATAAACTTAATAAGATTAAAATTATTAAAAAATTAAGCTAAAAAATATAGTTGATTAATTTTATTTTAAGTATATAAATTTTTACAAAAAAATTAGGAGGTTAGAATGATAATTTATGGATGGATAGGATCTATTCTTGCATTAATTTTTTCATTTTCACTTGTTATTTACCTTGATAAACAAGAATCTGGAAATGAAAAGATGGTCAAAATTTCAAAAATAATACAAAATGGAGCTAAAACATACTTAACACAACAATATAAAGTAATTTTAATAGTTTTTATTTTTCTATCAGCTATACTATCTTATATTTCTTTTTTCTTAAAATTATTATCACCTTTTGTACCATTTGCATTTATAACTGGTGGATTCTTTTCAGGTTTATCAGGATATATAGGTATGATGATTGCTACTAAATCTAATCAAAAAACAACTCAAGCTGCAAGAAAAAGTTTGAATAAAGGCTTAAGGATCGCTTTTTCAGCAGGCACTGTTATGGGAATGACTGTAGTTGGATTTGGACTACTTGATATTTCAATATGGTTTACTTTATTAAAATATGTTTTTAAAGTAGAAACTTTTGAAATACCATCTATTATGATTACTTTCGGTATGGGTGCATCTACAATGGCTCTATTTGCAAGATTAGGTGGAGGTATTTTTACAAAAGCAGCTGATGTAGGAGCTGATATTGTTGGTAAAGTTGAACAAGAAATTCCAGAAGATGATCCAAGAAATCCAGCTACTATTGCAGACAATGTGGGCGATAATGTAGGTGATGTTGCTGGTATGGGTGCAGATCTTTATGAAAGTTATGTGGGTTCAATTGTAGCTACAATGGCACTATCAGTTTTTGCTTTTAAAGATGTTGTTTTTATGATATTACCTATAATAATAGCTGGTATTGGAATAATTCTTTCTATAATAGGAACATTTTTTGTACAAACAAAAGAAGATGCTAATCAATTAAATCTTTTAAGAGCTCTTAGGAGAGGTATTTATTTTTCTTCATTCGGAATTGTTATACTTTCATTCTTATTCATATTTTATGTTATAGGAAAGCAATATTTAAACATATGGCTTTCAATGTGTTCAGGTTTATTAGCTGGAGTAATAATAGGTTATTTTACTGAATATTTCACTTCTGATAATTACAAACCGACAAAAGAATTATCTGAAAAGTCACAAACAGGAGCAGCAACTGTTATTATAGATGGTATAGCTTTAGGTATGAGATCAACTGCAATACCTGTATTAACAGTTTCAATAACTATTATTTTAGCCTTTTTTATTGCAGGAGGGTCTAAAAGTGTAGCAAATGGATTATATGGAATTGGTATTGCAGCTGTAGGAATGTTATCTACACTCGGCATAACTCTTTCAACAGATGCTTATGGACCTATTGCTGATAATGCTGGTGGAATTGCTGAAATGGCTGAACTTGGTGAAGAGGTGAGACATAGAACAGATAATCTTGATGCTTTAGGAAATACAACAGCTGCTACAGGGAAAGGTTTTGCTATAGGTTCAGCAGCATTAACTGCTCTTGTGCTTGTTGCTGAATATAAAAATAAGATAATAGAAAATTTGTCAATTGTAGCTTCAAAAGGACCACTATTTTCGGACTATATAAAAAAATTTTTAGATAAAGCAGGTTATCAATGGAATAATAGTTTAAACGTTAACTTTCTTGATCCATTTATCGTTGTGGGTTTATTTATTGGAGCCTTAATGCCTTTCTTCTTTTCATCATTAACTTTAAGGGCAGTAGGTAGAACTGCACATCAAATGGTAAAGGAAATAAGAAGACAATTTAAGGAAAAACCAGGTATATTAAAAGGAACTGAAGATCCAGATTATATTTCCTGTATTAAAATATCAACTATTGGAGCTCAAAAAGAAATGGTAATTCCATCTTTAATTGCAATAATTGTTCCAGTATTAACTGGTATTATTTTAGGTCCATTAGCTGTAATTTCTTTATTAATTGGTTCATTAATTTCTGGTTTTATTTTAGCCATAATGATGGCTAATTCTGGTGGAGCTTGGGACAATGCTAAAAAATTTATAGAAAAAGGCAATTTTGGAGGAAAGAATTCTGAACCACATAAAGCATCAATTGTTGGAGATACTGTAGGTGATCCATTTAAAGATACAGCTGGGCCTTCACTAAATATTTTGATAAAGTTAATGAATATGGTATCTATTGTTTTTGTTTCTGTTTCAATCTATTTAAATGCTATGATATCAAAAATTATATTTAAATAGTAAAAAATTTTTTATATTAAAAATATTTAAAATAGAAGTAAAAATATTAAATATAAAAAAACAAAATAATAAAAATAAGAAATAAAAAATTGACAAATAAAATATGATTATTATATTTAAGGAAAGGAAAGGTGTCCGAGAGGCCGAAGGAGCACGCTTGGAAAGCGTGTGTAGGTGATAAACCTACCAAGGGTTCGAATCCCTTCCTTTCCGATACTGCACTTAAGGTAACCCAATGGTAATTCTTTCTCAAACCCCGCCAGGTCCTGACGGAAGCAACGGTAGAGAATAGAGTTGCTGATTGGAAATTATCTTAAGTGCAGTTTTTTTTAAATTAAAAATATTTAATTTTTAAATTTAAATATAATATAATATAAATAATATTTGCTTAATTAAATAATAAAAATATATAAATATTATTTATTTTAAAAGTAGGAGAAATAATGGATTATGATGTTATAGTTGTGGGTGGAGGTCATGCTGGAATTGAAGCTTCTTGGGCAGCGACTAATTTTGGATTAAAGACACTTTTAATTACATTAAATATTGATAATATAGGACAAATGTCATGTAATCCATCAATTGGTGGAATAGCAAAAGGGAATATAGTTAGAGAAATCGATGCTTTTTGTGGACTTATGCCAGAAATTGCTGATTTAACAGCAATTCAATTTAGAATGCTAAATACAAAAAAAGGACCTGCTGTTCAATCTTTAAGAGTTCAGTCAGATAAAATACAATATATGAATGAAATTATAAAAAAGATTTTGTCTAGAGATAATCTATTTGTATACCAAGATGAGGTCATTGATTTAATTTTAGATGAAAATAAAAAAAAAGTTATTGGTATAAAAACAAGAAGAGGTCTTCAAATTACTGCTAATGCAATTATATTAACTACTGGAACTTTTTTGAAAGGGAGAATATTTATAGGCGATTATAATGGAGAAGGAGGAAGAATTGGAGAATATTCTGCAAATTATTTATCCGATTTTTTATTAAAAAATCAGTTTAGATTAATTAGATTAAAAACAGGAACTCCACCGAGAGTTAATGGTAGATCTATAAATTTTAATAAAATGGAAGTACAAAAAGGAGATGAAAACCATGAATATTTTTCAATAGCCTCATATGTTAACAAAATTAATAAATTACCTCAAATAGATTGTTATATAACTAGAACAAATGAAAATACTTCAAAAATTATTCTTGAAAATATAGATAAATTACCATTATACTCTGGGAAAATAAAAGGAATTGGGCCAAGATATTGTCCATCTTTTGAAGATAAAGTTATTAAATTTAAAGATAAAAGTTCTCATTTGATATTTGTTGAGAAAGAAAGTTTATTATCAAATATTTATTATTTAAATGGTATTTCAACATCTCTTGCAGAAGATCTGCAAATAAAATTACTCAGAACAATAGATGGTTTTGAAAATATTGAAATAATTAAGCCAGCTTATGCTGTTGAATATGATGCTATAGATCCAACATATCTTAAACCTACACTTGAAAGTAGAATAATTGAAAATTTATATTTTGCTGGCCAAATTAATGGTACTTCAGGTTATGAAGAAGCAGCTGGTCAGGGATTGGTTGCAGGTTTAAATGCTTCTTTAAAAATATTAAAAAAAGAACCATACATATTTTCAAGATATAAATCGTATATTGGAGTAATGATAGATGATTTAACTACTAAAGGAATAGATGAGCCATATAGAATGTTTACCTCTAGAGCAGAATTTAGATTAAATTTAAGGTTTGATAATACTTTTGAAAGATTATATCCTGATGCTAGAACTTTAGGATTAAAAAAAGAAACACATGAACAATATTTTAATAATTTTGTTAATCAAAAAAAGTTTTTTATTGAAAACTTTTTAGAAAGGAAATATAATAAAACTGATATTAGTGACTTTAATTTAGAAAAAAGTTTAAATGAAATAAATCCTCCATATACCATAAAAAATTTAATTATTCAAGATGCTATTGATCTTGTTAAAAATAAAAAAAAGTTTATCAATATAGATGAGTATGTGTTAAAAAATATTCAAATTGAAAATAAATATAAAGGTTATATTGACCATGAAAATAAACTTATAGATGATTTAATGAAAAATGAAAATTTAAAAATTCCTTCAAATATTGATTATGATAAAATAGAAACTCTTTCAAAAGAAACAAAAGATAGATTAAAAAAAATAAAACCTGAAAATATTGGTCAAATGTCAAGAATAAAAGGAATAAAACAGACTGATCTATTAAATGTTTTAATTTATATTAAAAAGAAAAATAAAAATTGAAAAATTAAATAAAAATGTTACACATGTAACATATGGAATTGTTTTTAAAATTTGAAGATATTATTGATGGATTGTATAAAAAAAACATTGATAAATTTTTAGATTATTTAATTATAGAAAATAAAAAATATAATTTAACTTCTATTTTAAATAGAGAAGAAATGTATTATAAGCATATTCTAGACTCATTGGCAGGATATTTTTTAATGATTAAAATTTTTGGTGATACCATTTATGGAAAAAAAATTGCTGATCTGGGGGCAGGGGCAGGTTTTCCATCAATACCTATTATTTTATATGACTCAAAATTACATTTCTATTTAATAGAATCAAATAATAAAAAGTGTAACTTTTTAGAAAAAGTAAAAGATAATTTAAACCTAAATTATGTTGTAATAAATAAAAATTTTAAAGAGATTAAAGAACAAAAATTTGATATTATACTTTTTAGAGCTCTTGATTCTATTCCAAATGTTATAAAAAACTCAAAAAATATTTATTCTAATGTAACTTTTATTTTTTCTTATAAGGGGAAAAAGTCTTCAATAAAAGAAGAGTTATATTGTTTGGACAAAAATAAAAAATTAAAAGATTTTATAAAAAAAATAGAAATTCATAATATTTATGGTATAAAAGAAGAGGAAAGAAATATTGTGGAGATATTATGGGAGAAATTATAACAATAGCTAACCAAAAGGGCGGTGTTGGTAAAACGACTACAGTTGTTAATTTGAGCTACTCTTTATCATTATTAAAAAAGAAAATTCTCGTTGTTGATCTTGATCCACAGGGTAATGCAACTTCTGGTTTTGGTATTAAATTGAAGGATGATAATTTAACAAGTTACAATGTAATAGTAGGAGATTGTTTAGTAAATGAAGCTATAATGAATATTGGTGTTCTTGACCTTTTACCAGCAAATATAAATCTTGCTGGTGCTTCAATTGAACTTTTGAATATTAATAATAGAGAGTATAAATTGAAAGAAGCATTAATTAAGATAAAAAATTCATATGATTATATTCTTATAGATACTCCTCCATCATTGGGTTTATTAACAATTAATGCACTCGTTGCTTCAGATTCATTTTTAATACCTGTGCAGTGTGAATATTATGCTTTAGAGGGGTTAACACAACTTCTAAAAACAATTAAAATTGTTCAAGAAAGATACAATGGGGATTTAAAATTAAAAGGGGTTTTATTGACAATGTACGATCCAAGAACAAATCTTTCTAAACAAGTTAAAGATGAAGTATTAAATTATTTCGACAAGTTTGTATATCAAACTATTATTCCTAGAAATATAGCTCTTTCTGAGTCACCATCATTTGGTAAACCATGCTATGAATATGATCCTAAATCTAACGGAGCATTATCGTATTTAACTTTTGCTAAAGAGTTTCTTAATCCAGCAGTAAGTTAAAAAAAAATTTAAATTCTAAATTTTATATTAAAAATTAATGGAGATTATATGGCTAAACAGGCATTGGGTAGGGGTTTGGATGCTTTATTTAATAATAATCCTTTAAATGTAGAAGAAGTAAAATCAAAAGAAAATATTAAGCTTATTCAAATTGATAAAATAGAAAGAAATCCAGATCAACCAAGGAAGTTTATTAATGATGAAGAAATAGAAAACTTAGCTAATTCGATAAAAGAAAAAGGAATATTGCAACCAATAATATTGGTACAAAAAAATGATAAATATATGATTGTAGCAGGTGAAAGAAGGTATCTTGCTGCTAGAAAAGCTGGCCTTTCTGAAATACCTGCTATTATTAAAAATTTAACTGATAATGAAATTCTTGAAATTGCCCTAATAGAAAATTTGCAGAGGGAAGATTTAAATCCAATAGAAGAAGCTTATGCATTTAAGAATATTATTGAAAAAACTAATATGACACAAGAAGAGCTTTCTCAAAGAATTGGAAAGAGCAGAGTTTACATTACTAATTCTATGAGATTATTGCAATTGTCTTTTAAAGAAAGAGATAAAATTGTTTCAGGTAAAATCTCAAAGGGACATGCTATTGCTTTGCTATCAATTGAAAATGAATTAGATAGAGAAATTTTGATTAATGAAATTGAACAAAAAGGATTATCTGTTAGAGAAACTGAAAAATTAGTTAGAGATTTTTTAAAAAGGGCTAATAAGGTGGAAAATAATAAAAATAATAAATTAAAAGAAAAGGATCCATTTATAAAGGAGATAGAAGAGAAGCTGTCTTATAAATTTAATACAAAAGTATATATTAATGGGGACCTTACTAAAGGAAAAGTTATAATAGAATATTTTGATAGAAATGTATTAGATAAATTGATTAGTTAAGATTTTAATTTTAATTATAAAAATATTTTAAATTGTTTTCCTTATTAAGGTTCCATTCAGTAGTTTTATATTTTTTTTCTATTAAAAAATAAGTTTCTTTTTTTTCTTCATCTGTTAATTTATCATCAATTAACTCTATTGGTAGTGCTTCTTTAAAACCATTATAAAAAGCTTCTTTTACTTTTTTAATTTCAGGGATGTAACAAAGTTGCTCTGAAATAGATGTTGCTTTATTTTTAAATATATTTTTTAATTGTTCCCTTTTTTCTATTGGTTCAATATTTAATAAATCAAATAATTTATCTATATTTAAAATTATAGGAATAGAACCATGTTGTAAAAGTAAACCATTAAATCTTTTTTGAGCAGATCCTATAATTTTTTTATTATTAGCAAGTAACTCATAAGAGGATGGTGCATCAAAACAGGCTGATGTAGTATGAGGTATTTTTCCATTAATTGGCTTTGAGATATTAGCATTAATACCTAAATTTTTTAAACCTTGTAAAAGTGCATTTGATAAAATTTTATATGATTCATTAATAGATGATGGTATCCAATCATATTCAAGAGGGATTATTATTGTGTAAGTTAGTTCTATATCATGTAAAACAGCTCTTCCACCAGTAATTCTTCTTACAAGATCAATTTTATTTTTTTGTAAACTGTCAAAATTAACTTCTTTGTTTGCATCTTGAAAATATCCTATTGATAAACATGGGGGGTTCCATCTATAAAATCTTAATATAGGAATAGATAATTTTTTAAAAACTTTATAAGAAAGAACTTCATCTAAAGCCATATTAAAATAGCCATCATTTATATCAGTATCGATAAATCTTAGTTTATAAATGTTTTTTTTATGCATTTTTTTGTCCTCTATATAAAAAATTAAAATTGTTCAAATCGATAAAATATTTATTTAGAATAGCATTTTTTACAATTATCAAATAATTAAAACATAAATTAATATTTATTAGCAATAATTAACTTTACTTTTTAGTTCTATGTTTATAATCATTATTTAATGAAAGGTAAAAAAATAGATAAAATTTTCAATAATTTTTATGAAAATAATCCTTTAAGATTTGGAATGAGAAAAAGGGAAATAGAGAAACATTTTTCAGTAGATTTCTATAATTTTTTTAATATTATGAAGGAATATAATGATAAATATGATTATAATGGAGTAGTATTTTATAAAAAAAATAGAGAAATATATCTAAATGAAAGTTTGGAAAAATTAAAAAATGAAATTTTAAAGTATTTCGTAGAAATAAATAAGCTTGATTTAGATTATTTTGAAACTAGCTTTAAAATAAATAAAAAAGCTATATTAAATATAATCGATTTTTTAATTGATACAAAACAGTTAATAGAATTGATAAGTGGTAGGTATTATCTTAAATCTCAAATTTATAAAAAATATTTAAACATTGTCATAAATGAATTAATGTCAGGTCCTAAAGAAACTTCCTACTTAAAAGATAAACTTAATATTTCTAGAGAAAAAGCTGTTATTTTTCTTGAATATTTAGATAATCAAAGTATAACAAAATTTCAAAATAACAAAAGAGTTTTAATCAAAGCTATAAATGAGATTGTATAGTTCTGGGAAGGTATTTTTAAGTTGTTTTAGAGGGTTTGGCAGTTTATGGATTGAATGAGGGAAAATTATTTCTCCTTTTGTTTCTTTTAAATAAAAGTGGGGTTCAGTGAAATTAGGTTTTACGGTCCATGTATAATTGGAATCTTTATCAAAATATAGTGAAGCAATTCTTATATTTTTATGATTTAAATTTCTTTTTAGTCCACTTTTTAATTTATCAACTACAGGATTTACATCTTTGCCGGACTTAAATAATGTATCTATAATAAGAATTTTGTCATCATAATTAATGTTATCTATTAGATATTGTAAACCAATAATATTAGATTTATAAGATAAATGTGATGAGGTTGTATTTATTGCAACATGATCTGGGAGCTTTCTAAATTGACCTGTTAATTTATTTAAATATTTATAAGCTTCATGAATATAAATTCCAGTCAAAACTCCACCTGGCCACAATGCAATTAAATAATCAGGTTTAAAATCAGAATAGAAAATATTTACTCCAAGTTTAATAGAATCATAAAAAACTTCTTCCGGTGTTAACCAATGATAAGGAGAATAATCAACTGATTCTGTTTTATAGTTTTTTTTATTAAGGATTTCAAAAGCTTCTTTATCTCTTTCTATTAAATAATTTTCTTCATTTGAAAAGAATAAATCTGAAATTTCATGAGGATAATTGACCCATATATCTTTATCATAAGAGTTTAAAAATGTTACATCTATTTTATGCAAATTTTTTTCTGGTTTAGAATCGAGAGTAGCTATTTTAATATTTTCTGGCATATTTTTACGTGTTTTTATTTTTAATAGATCAATTAAAGTTTTTATTGTTTCTCCTGTATCAAAAATATCATCTATAATAAGAAGATTATCTTCAGGTACAACAACTTTAATAACATGTTCAAGTCCTTTAATAATAATATCTTTTTGCTCAAAATTTTCATTATATGATGATGTTGTTATAGAAGTATGATTTATAAAAATTCCTTTTAATCTAAAGTATTCGTTTACTCCAAGACCAATTATAGTCCCACCTCTCCATAAAGATATAGCATGATTTGGTCGAAATCCGTTCTCATATAATTTTTTACCGAGTTTAAAAGATTCAATTAATATTTCTTTAGGGTTTTTATATAAAAATTTCATTTTATTGACCTTTTTATTATTATTTTTTTTGTTATTAATTTTTCTTTTATTATTTATTAAAATATATCAAAAAAAATTTTTTTTAAAATTAAATTTAAAATTAATATTTTTATAGTGGGAGTATGATGGTTGTTTTTGGAATTAAAAAACCAAAAGAGAATCATGCAACAAAAAATTTACTGGCTTAAATTGAAATGCGAAATGTAGTATTAAAATTAAATCTTAAAATATAAGAAGAATGGAAATTCTATTTTTAGATTAATAAATTTATATTATATTTATATAAAAACATTAAATAAGAGGGAAATCTAAAAAATTAAATATTTATTTTTATTTAGAAAATTTTTGAATTTAATATTGTTTTATAATAAAATAATTTTATTTAACTTATTAAAAAAATAATATTTATTGTTTTAATTTAAATGATTTGACATTGTAAAAAGTTTTATTAATATTTTTATCACAGATATTGACTTAAAAAATATTTATTTGTAACTAAATATCATAGTAGAATTGATTACCTAATTAATATATAGTTTATTTAATTAATTTTTTATGGAGGTAATAAAATGAGATATTTATTTACTTCTGAATCTGTTGGCGAAGGACATCCAGATAAACTTTGTGATCAAATATCAGATGCAGTACTTGATGAAGCTTTAAGGCAAGATCCAAAGGCAAGAGTTGCTTGTGAAGTTATGGCAACAAATGGTGTTATCATTATTGGTGGTGAAATGACTGTTGATGGTTACATTGATATACAATCTGTAGCAAGAGGGGTTATTAAATCAATAGGTTATACTGATCCTGACTATGGTCTTGATTATAAATCATGTGGAATTTTATTAAATATAAATTCGCAATCTCAAGATATAGCTATTGGTGTAGATGAAGATCCAACAAAAAATAAAGATATAGGTGCTGGTGACCAAGGAATGATGTTTGGTTATGCATGTGATGAGACACCTGAATTAATGCCAGCGCCTATAATGTTTGCACATAAGATTATGTTAAAGGCAGCTGAAGTAAGGAAATGTGGTGTTCTCCCTTTCTTAAGACCTGATGGTAAATGTCAAGTTACTGTAGAATATGATGGAGAAAAGATTAAAAGGATACATACAGTAGTTCTGTCTCATCAACATGATGAAGATGTTCCTTATGCTACTTTAAAAAATGAATTAATAGAAAAAGTTATTAAAGAAGCTCTTCCTAAAGAATTGTTTGATGATAAGACTATTTATTATATTAATCCTACAGGAAGATTTGTTATTGGAGGCCCTCAAGGAGATACTGGTTTAACAGGAAGAAAGATAGTTGTAGACACTTACGGGGGTATGGGTAGAGTTGGTGGGGGAGCTTTTTCAGGAAAAGATCCTACAAAAGTTGATAGATCTGCTGCATATATGGCAAGATATATAGCTAAAAATATAGTTGCAGCAAAAATTGCTAGGAAATGTGAAATTGAACTTGCTTATGCAATAGGAATATCACATCCTGTTTCAATTAATATTAATTTTTTTGGTACAGGAAATATTTCTGAAGAAAAAGTTGAGAAAATTATTCCAGATATATTTCCATTAACTCCACATGGTATTATAGATTATTTAGATTTAAGAAAACCGATTTATAAAGAAACAGCAACTTATGGTCATTTTGGAAGGTCTAAATTTAACTGGGAAAAAACCGATAAAGTAGATGAATTATTAAAAAAATTAAAGTAAATTTTTAAAAAGAAGATAAGTTTTATTTATTAGTAAAATTTATATTAAAAATTTACAATAATTAAATTTGTAATTATTATAAATTTTTCTAATTATTTTTATTTTATATGTTATAGTGATTATAAGGTTGAGAAGATAATAAATATTTAAGGTAGAGATAATGAAAAAGAAAAATGGTAAAGGAAATTTAAAAGAGAGTTTAGAGCTTGAACAAAAGGCGTTACTAAATATTAATGAAAAAGATGATAAAAAAACTGAAAATGATGTTTCTAAAATGAAAGTAAAAAGTAAGAAAAAAGAGAAAAAAATAGAAACGATAAATAAAAATGATTATTTTTCGAGACTAAAATATTATTGTGAAAAGAAGAGTTTAAAAAATCATTTCTGGAAACAGATTTACAATATTGTATCAACAAAAAATGATTATAATTCTTTGGAATTATGGGAACAAAAATTATTTGACTCAGCAATAAAAAAAAGAAATAGAGCTATAAACAGAAGAATATTTTATTATATTTTTCAAGGTTTAATTTTATCATATTTTTTTGTTAAAATAACATTGATTGATCAAAAATTTTTGGATTTATCTTTCGGTCTTGTTACTCCAGGGATTCAATATTTTTTAATTGTAGCTTTAGGTGTTATTTTTAGTTTTTTTGAATTTAGATTAGGTGAATATGAAACATTTTCTCTTTCTTTTATGGTCCCATATATATTAATTATTCTTTATAATCCTTTTTTTGCAATGCTAGGTATAGCATTTATTTTTTTAATAAAAACTATTAGAACATATATAAAAGATTATAAAGAAGATAGAAGCTTAATTAATTTAAGATATTATTTTAATACTTTTGGTGGTTTTTTACTTGATATTTCTCCATATTTCATAATTACCATATTTGTCAACTATTATATTCATAAATTTATTCATAATATCTATGAATTTACTTTTATTAATCTTTTCTTTTTTATAGTTATGTTTTTTATATCTGCTTTAATTCAAACATTTTGGGTGCTTTTTTTTATTTCAACTGTAGGCTATAACATTAGAAAACTAATAAATTCTTCAATATTTGCTGGTATTTTTATAGATGTAATTAACTGTTTATTAGGAATGGTTTTTATTCTTTTTATTAGAACCTATCATTATTCTGGATTTCTTTTAATATTTATTATTCTCTTTGGAGTTAATCTTGCTTTGTTAAAGCTAACTGATTTAACAAATCAAAATATAAAGGCAAAAAAGGAAATAGAAGAGGAAAGATTAAAATTTAGAAAAGCATTACAGGAAGTATCTATTATTTCAGATAAAATATTAAATTTGATGGATAAAAGTAAGAAAAACTCATCTAAAATTGATGAAGTTATTTATAACTATGAATCTGAATTTAAAAATACTAAAAATTTAATTGATAGTATAAATGAAAGACTTTCTTTTTTATCTAAGAATTTAAATTCATTAAAAGATAAACTTGGATCAGTTTTTGATAAAATAGAAAACTCTTCTGATATTTTGATGAGCTTTAATGAAATATTCAATAGTTTAAATAAAACATTTGAAGAAATGCAGGAATCTCTTTTATTGATAGATGATATTTCAGAACAAACAACTTTGCTTGCTTTAAATGCTTCAATAGAAGCAGCAAGAACTGGAGAAGCAGGTAAAGGTTTTTCAGTTATAGCTGGTGAAATTAGAAAATTAGCTGAAAAATCAAGTTCTACAACTTCTAATATTTATGAAAATATTAAGTTAACTCTTGATGAATTAAAGAAATCTATTCAAATACAAGTAAAACTAAATGATACTTTTTTTACTCTTCAAAATGAGGTAAGTGGTTTTGATATTTATTTTGATCAGATTTATGTTAATACTGAAAATATACAAGAGAATACAAAAAATTTAGTTGGTAAACTTGATAGTTTTCTCAAAATAGCTTATGATTTTAATTCTTTAGCTGGGCAATTTAGAACTTTATTTAATGAAATAAAAGTTGAACTTGATTCAATTAAGAATATTATGAGAGCTTAATTTATAAAATATTAACAAATAAAAAAATATTTCTATTAATGTTATAATATTTAGAAATTGAATATTAATGTTTCAATATTATTAAGAATTAAATAATATTTTTGTTAAAATTATTCAATTTTAATTTCTATTTAATTCATAATTATTTCTCTTAATAAATATTTACCTTGACAAAATATTATTAAAGTATAATCTTTTTTAACCTCTTATCCCTTAAGTGAGATATAATAACTTGGGGTTAAGGGATCAAAAGACCATGGGAGGTAATAATGTTTAATGCTTATGAAATGTTAGTTGTTTATTCTTTAAAGGAGGCTTCAAGACTTGATAGTTTCAAAGAAGAAACTAGGAAAATATTTAAAGAAAATGGTTTTGAGATTTCTAAAGAAGAGGAGATGGGGAAAAAGATCCTAGCATATCCCATCAATAAAGAAAAAGAAGGCTATTACTATCTTTTTTATCTTAAGAATTCAAAAGAAGCAAATTATCAAGATTTGCACAAACAGATTAAAAGAAGAGATTTTATTTTAAGGTATTTAATGCTTGGGGTTGATGAATCTAAGATTCAAAAGTTAAAAAAGAAAGAAGAAGAATTTAAAAATCTTAAAATTGAGATTAGGAAAAAGAAAATGCAAAAAGAACAGGAATCTAAAAGTAATCAATCACAAGAAAATAAGGTAGAAGAAAATTTAAATTAAAAGGAATCATTTATGAGTTTTGATTTTATAAATTTGGTTATAAGTGGAAGATTAACAAGAGACCCTGAGATAAAAAAGATAGATAATCCAAATGGCCAGTTAAATATTATGAGATTTACGATTGCAAATAATTTTAAAAGAAGAGAAAATGAAGCTAATTATTTTGATTGTGAATTCTGGTTTAGAGATATTTCAAATTATTTTTATGACAGATTAAAAAAAGGAACATTTGTTGTATTGAATGGTTATTTAAGGCATGATAGATGGACATCTAAAATTGATCAAACTCAAAAAAATCGAATAATAATAGTTGTTACAAATATTTTAAGTCTTGTAACTAAGGATAATAATAGAGTGAATGATGGTTTCGAGAAAAAAGATGTTAAAAATGGTATTTCTGAGAAAATTTTAGATTCAACCAAGGTAAATAATTTTTCTGATAATTATGATAATATTGATCACAATATAGAAGAGTTCAGTGATTATGGAGGTGAAGATCCAGAGTTTGAAAACTATAATTCTTTCGATGAACCAAATAATTTTTCATAATGTAAAAAGTTAAGTCTTATTAGTAAAAATTAATTTTTTAAAAACATTAATAAGATAATTGGAGGAAAATATGATGGATAAAATAGACTTAGAAAATAAAAGAACAAGGTTTTTGTTAAAAAAGAAGGTTTGTAGATTTTGTACAGATGGAATTTTTTATATTGATTATAAGGATGTTAATTTATTAAATAAATATATAATGAGTAATGGTAAAATTTTACCACGAAGAATAACTGGTACATGCGCTAAACATCAAAGACTAGTATCTCTTGCAATTAAAAAAGCAAGACATGTTGCTCTTTTACCTTATAAAAAATAAAGAGTTAAATTAGTAATAATTTAGTCAAAATTAATTTTTAATTTTCAATTTAGAAAAAGAGATAGTTAATGGTGTGATTAATTAGTATGCTTTATTAAATTAAATTAAAAATATGTTTAGTAAAAAAAATGAAATAAAAAGGTTAAATTTTTTATCAATTTTATTTTACTTTTTAATTCCTATTTTTTCTATAGGTCCTTTTGTTAAGTTATTTAAAAATAGTGGTTTTAAAAAAGGATTGTTGGTAAATTTATTTTATTTTTTAACTTTTGATTTTATATTAAAAGTATTAATTTTTTTATTTTCATTAAAAGATTTAGAAATATTATTAATACAAGTCTTTTTTGATTTTATATTTTACTTAGTTTTTGTAGTGTTAATAGGTATTTTTGTTTTTAATATTATAGAGAATAAAAAATTTGGTAATTTATTAAAGATTTTATTAATTTCAATATTTCCACTGGTATTTTTAATATTAATATTTTTTATAAAAGATAATTTTTTAAATGAAATTATTCTATCAAATTTTTACAAAATATTTGATTTACAAGATAGTTTAAAATTAAATAAAAATTTTATTTTAGAAATTACTGAAAATTTAAAGTTTTTAATAAATTATGTATATCCAAAAATTATTTTACCATTTTCTTTAATTACTGGTTATTTAATTTATCAGAATGTTTTATTTTATAATTTTTATGAAAATAAAGTAACAATTTCAAATATTAATTTAAATAATTTTTTTTCTTGGTTATTCTTAGTATTTTTATATATATTTATTTTTATCGTTTTTATAATTAAACAAAAATATATTATTTTAGAAAATATAGTTTACAATCTATTTTTTGGATTTACAATACTATTTTTTTTTCAAGGATTGGGTGTTATTTTTTATAGATTAGAAAATAGTAAGTATGATTTAAAATTTATTAAAAATATTAAAGTTCTGTTTTTTTGTATTTATGTTTTGCTTATTATTTCCAGTATTTATTTATTTATTATTTTATTTTTTTTAATTTCTTGCCTTGGAATTCTTGAAAATGTTTTTAAATGGAGAAATAAATTAATTACTACAGGAGGAGATAAATGAAAATAATTTTATTGAAAGATGTTGAAAACTTAGGTCTAGAAGGAGAAATTAAAGAGGTAAAAAATGGTTATGCTAGAAATTATTTGCTTCCAAATGGGTATGCTATTGAAGCTACAGATAATAATATCAAGAATTTGCAAATAAAATTAAAAAAATTGGAAGAAATTAGAAAAAAAAGGCTTGCTACTGCTTCTGAGAAAAAAGAGATGCTTGAAAATATTCATGTTATAATAAAAGCTAAGGTTGGAGAAAAAGGCAAATTATATGGCTCAGTAACTACGAGTGAAATAGCTGAATTTATTAAAAATTCTGGTTATACAGAAATAGATAAAAAGGATATAAGGATTCCCCATATTAAGGAAGTAGGAGAATATATAGCTTCTGTAAAAATAATAGAGGGTATTACTGCAAATGTAAAAATAAAAGTTGAAGGAGAAGTTGTAAAAGAAGAAACAAAGGAAGAAAAAAAAGATTTTAAGGGTAAAAGAAAGACTTACTCAAAAAATTTTAATAGAAAAAGTAATAAAGAATCAGATAATAAAAATAAAGAAGAATAGAATATGTTAAAAGTACCCCCATATTCTGAAGATGCGGAGAAAGCTGTACTTGGAATTTTATTAACTGATTCAGAAAAAATATATGATTTAATTTATTACCTTGATGAGGAAGATTTTTATCTTCCTCATCATAAAGTTATAATAAGAATTATTAAAAATTTAGCAATAAAAAACAAAGCTATAGATATTCTTACAGTTTCACAGGATTTAAAAGAGAATAATTTGCTTGATAAAGCACTGGGTATTGATTACTTAACTTCATTAACTGAAATAGTTCCTACAACATCTAATTTTTCTACATATTTTGATATATTAAAAGACAAATCATTAAGAAGGAATATAATATCTTTATCAAATCAAATAATATCTGAGGCTTATGATCTTTCTACAGAAACAAAAGTTTTAATTGATAAAATTGAATCAGAAATATTAAAACTTACTGAAATAGATTATAAAGATAAATTTATTATTTTAAAAGAACTACTATTAAGAATTATTGATGATATTGAAACAAGAATAAAAAACAATGTCAAATATACGGGTCTGCAAACTGGATTTAAATTACTCGATGAATTAACTTCTGGTTTTGAAAAAGGTAAGCTTATAGTTATTGCAGCAAGACCTTCAATGGGTAAGACAACTTTTGCCTTAAACCTTGCTGCTAATATGGCTTTATACTTTGATTATAATGTTGGTTTTTTTTCTTTAGAGATGCCAGCAACTGATTTAGGTTATAAAATTATATCTCAGGTAACTAAAATACCCTATGAAAATATAAAAAGAGGTATATTACAATATTCCCAGATGCACGATTTAATTGAGAAGATATCTTCTATATATATAAAAAATTTGATATTTGATGATACTTCTAATGTAAGTTCTTTTGATATTAAACAAAAAGCAAGAAGATTAAAGATTAAAAAAAATATCGATATTATTTTTATTGATTATCTCCAGATTATATCTCCACCTAGAGGTGTACAACATGATAATAGAAATGTAATTATTGGGGAGATTTCAAAAAGTTTAAAAATTCTTGCAAAAGAGCTTGATATACCAATTGTTGTTTTATCTCAACTATCAAGACAAGTTGAAAGAAGAGAAGATAAAAGACCACTTTTGTCTGATTTAAGAGAATCTGGTGCAATCGAACAAGATGCTGATATTGTTGCTTTTTTACATAGAGAAGATTATTACAAAAAAAAAGATAAAAATAAAGAAAACGAAGAAATTAAAACTAGAAATATAACTGAATTAATAATTGAAAAACATAGAAATGGTCGAAAAGGTAAAATTTTATTTGAATTTTTTCCGGAATATTCACTTTTTAAAGAACTTGAACATGAAATTGTTTAATTAAATATATTTATTATGGTAGAAAAGAGGAAAAATACTTTTTTCTTGTTATTTATAGTTTATTCATTGATATATTTTTTTATCCTTTTTATATTTTATAAAATAAATAACTATAAAGAAATTATTTCTTATTTAATAGTGCTTGATGAAATATTTTTTATAATTTTTATATTGCTTGAAATCGAAAGATTTATTTATTTTAGTAGAGTATATAAAATAATTGAGTATGATTTTATAAAGAAAATTTCAAATTTTATTAATCTTTTTTTTCTTTTTTTAAAAGAAAATTTTATAAACTATATTATAGTTATTTTTTTTACTATTATTTTTCACAAGATAGGTGATCAATTTAATTTAAATTTTCAAAATCTTTTTTGGAAAAACTTATATATATTGTTGAAACAAATTATACTATTATTAGTTTTTTTTGTATTGAGAGCTTATTATTTAGATTTTTTTGTTAAAATTAAACTTAAAACTAATCAGATAATCGTTATTGGGTTTTTGTTTTTAATTTTTTTCGGAGCTTTTTTACTTATTCAAAATTTTTCAATTAAAAACGAAATTAGTTTTGTTGATGCTCTATTTATGTCTACCTCTGCTGTTTGTGTAACAGGATTAGCAGTGAAAAGTGTATCTAATGATTTTTCAAATATTGGAAAAGTTATCCTATTATTTTTAATGCAGATAGGTGGTTTAGGAATAATGTTCCTTTATGCTTCAATTGTTAATTTGCTACCTGAAAAAGTTTCATTGAAAACTTATATTTATACTCATGAGGCTTATGATGTTTCAACTAACAGAATCAATGTAAATTTAATTTTTAGGTTTATTTTTATTTATACTTTTTTTATAGAATTAATAGGTTTTATTTTATTTTTCATTAAGTTTTATTTTTTATTTAATAATTTTGCTAAGTCAGTCAAATATTCTTTGTTTCATTCTATATCAGCATTTTGTAATGCAGGTTTGTCTTTGTTTGACAATTCTTTTGAAAATTTTTACAATGACACATATATTAACTTAACATTAATTTTTTTAATAACAGCAGGAGGTATAGGTTTTTATGTTGGCTATGATATTTTAAGAGTTTTAATGAATAGGATTAAAATTAAATATGATAAAAAAAGCAAAATTAAAAACAAAATTTACTTAACTTCTCAAAGTAAACTTGTTTTGTTTTTTTATCTTATATTAAATATTTTTGGTGCTATTTTATTTTTTATAATAGAAAAAGATAATAGCTTAGCCAAATTTAACTTAAAAGATAAAATATTAGCTTCACTTTTCCAAGTTGTAACATCAAGAACTGCGGGATTTAACACAGTTCCTATTGGAGGATTAAGAGTTACCAGTTTAATAATATTATGTATCCTTATGTTTATAGGTACAGCATCTGGATCTACAGGAGGGGGAATAAAAGTTTCTACATTTGGAGTTATTATTTATACTTTTGTTTCTTATATTAAAAATAGTAATATTATAAGATTTCATAAGAATAGAAGAATAAGAAATATTACTGTAAGAAAGGCTTTTTCACTTTTTTTTGCTCAGATATCATTTATTGTTCTTTGGATTATTATTTTAACATATATTGAAAACTTTAGAGAAATTAATATAATTTTTGAAACTTTTAGTGCTTTTGGGACAGTTGGACTTTCAACAGGAATAACTACTAAGTTAAAAGACATTTCAAAAATATTTATTATTATTGCCATGTTTATTGGGAGAATTGGGCCATTAACTTTAGTATCTGCTATGAGCAGGGAAGAAAGAACTGTTCAATATAATTTACCACCTGCTGATATTAATATAGGTTAAACTTTTTTAAGTATATTAAAAAATATATTTATATTAAATAATTAATAAAAAGAAATTTGAGGTATTTATGAATAGAGTTTTAATTTTAGGATTGGGTAGTTTTGGAATGTCTTTGTGTGAAAATTTAGTCAAAGAAGGAGTTGAAGTAATAGCAATTGATAATAATCCTTCAAAAACAAATTTAATTAAAAATATGGTTGTTGCTGTATATGAAATAGATATAAGAAATGAGGATTTTTTAAATATAATTTCAGATATTAAGAACATAGATTATGCTGTAATATGTGTCGGTGATAATATGGAAGCATCTTTACTGTCGGCCCTAACATTAAAAGAAAATACAGATATTCCTGTTATTGCAAGAGCTACTTCAAAACAACATCAAAAAATTTTAAAAGCAATTGGGGTTGATGAAATAATATTTTTAGAGGAAGAAGTTGGGGAAAGGCTAGCTCAACGTATTTCTAAAGGTCATGTTTATAATTATGTACCTTTAAGTGGAGATCATAAAATAATTGATGTAAAAGTATCACCAGGGATGGTTGGTAAAATGATTAAAGATTTAAATATTAGAGAAAAATATAAAGTTAATATTATTGCTATAAAATCAAAAATTGCTGTTCTTGACAAAGAAACTTTTGACAATGTATTTAAAGAAGAAGTGAAAGAAGTTCCAACTGGAGATTATGTTCTTAAAGACAATGATATAATGGTAGTTGTTGGAAAGAATCTTGAAGTAGACTCTTTTGTAGAAGCAGTTGAAAGAGATGCTCTTGATTGAAAAAAATTTATAAAAAATAACTAAATTTAAAATAATGTTAATTGTTTTAAAATATTTTAAAATAAATATTATTTATTTTATAAGATAAAAATTATGAAAAAAAGTATTGATAAGCCTATTTGTTTCATATCAACTGGTGGTACAATTTCTATGAAATTTGATAAAGCTTCAAGTGGTTTTGTCCCAGGTATAAAAGGTGAGGATTTATTTGAGTTTTTAAAAATGCAGAATATATCTATTACTTATGAAGTATTTGAATATAGCAATAAACCATCTCCCCATATTACTATTGAAGATATGCAGAATTTAGCTGATTTTATTATTAAAAATAGAGATAAATATTATGGCTATATAATTACTCATGGTACAGATGTTCTTGAGGAAACAGCATTTTTTCTTGATATAACTTTGCCAAGATCAATAAAATGTGTAGTAACTGCTTCTATGAGATCAAACTCAGAAATTGGTGTTGATGGTCCAAGGAATATTCTTGGATCAGTCAAAACACTTATTTCAAAGGAATCTGATAATTATGGGGTTCTTGTTGTTTTAAATGATGAAATACATGATCCTTTAACAGTTACAAAAACTTATACTTCAAATGTTTCAACATTTAACTCTCCTGCTTTTGGAATTCTTGGTATAGTGGATGAGGATAAGGTTTTTTTTGGCAGGAATAAAATTAACAATATAATGCTTGATTATAAGAAATTTGAGAAAGGTATATACTTATATAAAACATATATTGGTGATGATGGAGATTTATTAAAATATTTACTAAACAAAAAAGACTTAAAAGGAATAGTTATTGAGGGATTTGGAAGAGGTAATGTACCTCCTAATATTCAAGATATAATTGAAGAATATTTAAAAAATAATAAAGTAGTAGTAGTAACTTCTAGATGTCATATAGGGAGAACTTTAGGTGTATATGCTTATAAGGGAGGGGGTAAATTACTTGAAGATTTAGGAGTTATTCTTTCAAAGGATATAAAATCACACAAAGCTTATCTTCTTTTAGGATTATTACTTGGGAAAAACTTCGATTTAAATAAAATAAAAAACATCTTTTCTTTATATTAAAAATATTATTTCTTTAATATTTATTAACAAATTTTTCTTTATTTAAATTAAGTTTAATAACACTTGAAAAATTATATTTTTATTTTAAAATTATATTTGGTAATTTAAATAAATCTTAATAATTATTAATTTTTATTAAATAATACAATTGAGGTGAGTATGGAGCTGATGAATTTAATTGAAGGTAAAATTAAAGAATCATTTTATCATGAATGGTTAATTTCAAATATATTAGGAAGTTATGGTTTAGGTACAGGGAACTTAATTCCAAATAGGAAATATCATGGGTTACTTATTGCTAATATAAATGATAACAAGTTTCACATATTATCATCAATAGAGGAAAGAGTAAAGATTTTATCTGAGTCTATGTATTTAGATTCAAATCAATATCCTGATATTATTTATCCAAATGGGTACAGACACCTTGTAAAAAGTTGGTTATTACCATTTCCAACATTTCTTTACTCTTCATATCCTTTTGATGAAAATGTCTTGATATTAAAAATAATTCAGATGGATGAGGAAAAAAATTTAGTTAGAATAAATTATAAGAATTATGGCACTGTAAATTTTAAATTATATTTAAGACCAAAGTTTACATTTAGAAATCATCATAGTTTAAATAAACCAGGTTCAATAAAATCTGAAGATATTGAAATAAATTTGAAAAATGAAAAACAAGTTATTATTTTTCATAAAAATAGTGGTAATAGTGTTTTTCTTTTAATTGATAATGGTGTCATTAGAAGTGAACCTTTAATTTATAAAAACATATTTTATCCAAATGAAGAAATACGTGGCTATGATTCCTTAGAAGATTTATATGCTCCAATAATAATAAAAATAGAATTGCAACCAGATGAGGAAATAAATTTATTTTTTATGCTTGAAGATGAATTAAAAGAATTTAAAAACAAAATAGAAAAAGAAAATAAAAGTATAAATTTAAATGATTTAATCTTAAAAAGATTTGATAATTCTTTTAATAGAATAATAAAAGAAAAGATTATCCCAGTTGACTATCCAATTAAAATGAAAAAGAAAAAAGTTAAATCTGAAGAGGAATTTAAAAGCATTTTTGTAAATTTAAAAGATGATGATGAGTTTATTTTTAATGAAAATGAAAGAGAAAATATACTAAAGTTAATGTTAAGTAGATTTATGTTAAAAGATGATATAATAGCTGGTTTCCCATGGTTTGGAAATTGGGGCAGAGATACAATGATAACATTAGAAGCTTTGAATTTTGAAGAAGATGAAGATACCAAAAACTTCTATTTAAAAGTCCTATTAAAATATGGTAAAAAATTAAAAAATGGATTGATTCCTAATGTTATTGATAAAGATGGCTTTGGAGAAAATTATAATTCTATTGATGCTTCTTTACTATTTTGTAATAGAATTTATGATTATATAACTAACTTTAAAGAAGAGAATGAAAAAAATATAAATTTATTAATTAAATATTTTATAGATGTTATTTTTAATTACTTTTTTAATAAGGATTTGCCATTTGAATATGATAAAGAAGATTCTTTAATAAAAATAAAGCCTGACTGTAAATTAGCTTTAACATGGATGGATGCTAAAATTTATGATTATATAGTAACTCCTAGATTTCATAAACCTATTGAAATACAATTTTTATTTTATAATTCTCTTAAAAATTTATTAAAATTGCTAAAAAAGTATGAAATAGAAATCCCAAAAAAATATTCAAAACTAGGAAAAGATTTTGTAAATGAAGTTATATCAAAATTGGACAAAAATTTAATTAATTATTATTTTGATGGTGAAATATTTGGGGACACTATATATAATAAAACTTTAATTAAAGAGATAAGACCAAATTACTTAATTGGTTTATCTCTTGAAAATGTTAGTTTATCTAATGAGATATACGATAAGGCTATAATTCAAGCTGATAAATATTTAGTTACAGACTATGGTTTAAGAACATTGAACAAAGAGAATCCATCATTTAGAAAGAAGTATATTGGAAATCAAAAAATGAGAGATATGGCATATCATCAAGGAACTGTTTGGGCATGGTTAATTTTACCATTTTCAAAAATATTATACAAAAGATACAAGGATAAGAAAATTGTAAAAGAAGAAATATTAAAAAGATTTAGAAGACCTTTTGATGGATTATTAAAAGGGCATTATGGTTCTATAGCAGAAGTATGGGATGGTGATGAGCCACATTTCCCAAAGGGAGCACCAGCTCAAGCATGGTCAGTGGCTGCTTATTATTATGTAGTGAAAAATTTCTTTTAATATTATTAAGTTTATTAAAAATTTATATTTATTAAATTTGGATAATAGAAAGATTAATTAAATAATATTTTTGGATCTAGATTATTTTATAAATAAATTTTATTTATTTATAAAAATAATAAAAAGCTATTTAATTGAGGTTATTATATGAAAATATTAATGTTAAGTTGGGAATTCCCTCCTCTAATTGCAGGTGGATTAGGGATGGCTGTCTATGGTATGGTGAAACATTTGATAGAATTGGGAAATGAAATATTATTAATTTTACCTACTAAATATGATGTTTATTTTCATTTAAAAAATGAATATGATTTAGATAATTTAAATCCAATATTTTTATCAAAAGATGAACACATTTTATTTGAAAAAGACATTTCTGAAAATAAGTATTCAATATATAAAGCTCTTGGTTTATCTATAATTCCTGAAACCTATTTTAGTGATGCTGATTATTATAAATTTTACGAATTTTTTTATGAATCCTTCGATCTATTTTCAAGGGGTATACCTTTTTATATAGTAAAAGAAATAGAAAGTACTCTTGAAGAAAGAGGTGGTCTATTTGGTAAGGTTAGAGACTATACATTAAGAGTTAGTAGAATTGTTAACAAAATTAATTTTGATATTGTTCACTGCCATGATTGGCTCACATATCCAGCTGGGCTTGTATTGAAAATGAAATATAACAAAAAACTGGTAGCTCATATTCATGCAACAGAGTTTGATAGAGCTGGCAATAACCCAGGAGATGATAGAATTCATAAAATTGAATATGCAGGTCTTACTTATTCAGACAGAGTTATAGCTGTTTCAAATTATACTGCAAATATAATTGTTTATAGGTATAAAATTGACACTAGAAAAATTAGAGTAATTCATAATGCTTTTTACCTTAAAAATCCGGAAAAAAGAAGTGAGATAAAAAGGTTTTTTAAAAGACCTGTTGTTTTATTTTTAGGAAGAATTACTTTACAAAAAGGACCAGATTATTTTATTGAGGTTGCAAAAAATGTAATTTCTCAAATTCCAAATGTTTTGTTTATAATGGTTGGTGCTGGAGATATGCAAAGAAAACTTATTCATAAATCAGCATATTATAAATTAAGAGCCAATTTACTTTTTTCAAATTTTTTAAATAGGCAACAAGTAGAAAAAATATTATCAATGAGTGATATATTTGTTCTACCTTCTGTTTCAGAACCATTTGGGATTGCTCCACTTGAAGCTATGGCAGCTGGACTTGTTGCTATAATTTCTAAGCAATCTGGTGTATCAGAAATAGTTAATAATGCGTTTAAAGTGGATTTTTGGGATGTTAATAAAATGAGTGAAATAATAATAGATCTAATAAAAAATCCAGATAAGATGAAAGAGATTGCTGAAAAAGGAGCAAAAGAAGTAAATAAGATAAATTGGTTGAGAGTAGCAAGGGAGATAAATAAAGTTTATATGGAAATTATTTAAATTTAATAAATTTTTTTACTTAAATCAGAATAGGGGTATTTATATGCTTAATATTGTATTTTATTTTCAAGTTCATCAGCCTTATAGGTTAAAAAGATTGTCTATCTTTGATATAAATAATGTAGATGATTTATTTGATGAAGAATTGAATAAATATGTAATACAGAAAGTTAGTAAAAAATGCTATATACCAACAAATGAACTTCTACTTAAATTAATAAATAAATATGAAGGTAGATTTAAAGTTGCATTTTCAATATCCGGCGTTACAATTGAGCAATTTAAAAAATATTGTCCTGAAACTTTAATTCTTTTTAAGGAATTAGCCAAGACTGGATGTGTAGAGTTTTTAAATGAAACCTACTATCATTCTTTATCATTTCTGTATGATGAGGATGAATTTAAACATCAGATAAAGATGCATTATAATTTGATAAGAGAAGAGTTAGGATGGTCTCCAATTGTTTTTAGGAATACTGAGTTGATTTTTTATAATAAAATTAGTGATTTATTAAAAGATTATGAAAATATTAAAGTAATTTTAACAGAAGGCACAGAAAAAGTTCTTGAGTGGAGATCCCCATTATATCCATATAGAACAATTAATGATAAACATTTTCTTTTAATGAAGCATTATGCATTATCTGATGATATAGCTTTTAGATTTTCAAACAAAGGATGGGTTGAATGGCCCTTAACTGTTGATAAATTTGTAAAATGGGTTGACCATTTGGGCTTGATAGAAAAAAAAGGAAGAAATATATTTCTTAATTTGTTTATGGATTATGAAACATTTGGGGAACATCAATGGGAAGACACTGGTATTTTTAAATTTTTAGAAAAACTCCCTTCTGAAGTTTTTAAATATAAACACCTTGGTTTTTGTTGGCCTTCTGATATAATTGATGCTGTAAATTATCCTGTTGAAAAAATAGATATTCCATATCCTATTTCATGGGCTGATACTGAAAGAGATCTTTCAGCATGGTTATCTAATGATATTCAACATAATGCTATAGAATCTTTTTATAAAATATTTTCATTATTAAAGAATAAATTAAATGATGAGGAATTGAATTATATTCGAAGATTATCTACTTCTGACCATTTTTATTATATGTGTACGAAATATTTTCAAGATGGAGATGTTCACAAATACTTTTCACCCTATGAGACACCTGAAAATGCTTATATTTATTATTTAAATGCTCTTGCAAGTATTCAAGAAAAATACGAAATAATTGTTTAATTATAATTTATTAAAAATGTATGTTTTCTTTTAACTATCTTAATTTTATAAATTAAAATTCTTTTTGATAAAAATATTTGAAATTATTTTTATAATTGTTTTATTATTTATGTGTTATTATTTCTAAATAATTAAATAAAATTATTTTTTTGAATGTTTATTTTAATTAAAAGATTTATATTAAAATATTATAGTAAAATTTATTAAATTTGATAGTACAAAATTGAGTAGTTTTTATAACAATATATTTAAAATTATTTGAGAATAATATATATTCAAATAATAAAAAGAGAGGAAAAAGATGCAATTTAAAGATTTTTTCGTTTATCCAAAATATCCTAAAAATTTAGAAAAATTATATAAAATAGCATATAATTTATGGGTTACATGGGATAATGAAGCTTATAAGCTTTTTATGAGGATTGATTCTAAACTCTTTAGAAAATGCAATAAAAATCCTATTCTATTTTTAATGAAATTAAATGAAGAAAAGTTAAAAGAATTATCTGAAGATAAGAGTTTTTTATATAACCTTGAAAAAGTATCCGAAAAATTGAATGAATATCTTAAATATACTGAAACTTATTATCCTGATTTAAATGGAAAGATAATAGCATATTTTTCAACGGAGTATGGCTTACACCAATCTCTACCTATATATGCAGGAGGGCTTGGGATTCTTTCAGGAGATTATGTTAAAGGAGCATCTGATTTAAATATACCTATAATATCTGTTGGACTGTTTTATAATTATGGATATTTTACTCAAAGAATAAATATTAATGGTATTCAAGAAGAAATTTATTCTAGGAATAATCCATATTTTTTACCTCTTAAGGAAATTAAAGATAAAAGTGGAAATAAGTTGTTTTTAAAAATTGAATTATTAAATAAAGAAATTAAAGTTAAACTATGGGAATTAAGAGTTGGACAAAATAGAATAATTTTATTGGATACAAATTTAGAAGAAAATCCAATTGAATTTAGGTCTATAACTGACCAACTTTATGTTGCTGATAGAGAAAAAAGATTGTTACAAGAAATTGTTCTTGGTATAGGTGGTGTAAAAGCTTTAAAATTGATTGGTATAAATCCTGATATTTATCATTTAAATGAAGGACATTCTGCTTTTTTAATTTTTGAAAGATTAAGAAATTTAATTTGTGATGATGGATTAAGTTTTGAGGAAGCTTTCCAATATGTTAAACTTACTAATATATTTACAACTCATACACCAGTAGAAGCAGGAAATGAAAATTTTGATATACCTTTAATTAAAAAATATTTTGAAAATGAAGTTAAAAAAATAGGAATCGACTTTGAAAAGTTTCTTTCTTTTGGATATTTTATTGATAAACAGAAATTTTGGTTACCTGCTTTTGCAATAAGATTTTCTTCCTTTGTTAATGGTGTTTCTAATATTCACGGAGAAGTTTCAAAGACTATGTGGCAATCTTTATTTCCTTCCTTAAATAAGATAGAAATTCCTATAACAGGGTTGACTAATGCTGTTCATTATTCATGGCTTTCTCCACAAATGCAATATCTCTTTGAAAGATATGTTTCACCAAATTTTTATCATTTAAGTTCAAAAGAAAAAATATGGGACAATATTTTAGATATTCCAGATGAAGAAATTTGGGATGCACATATTAAGAGAAAAAAAGAGATGATTTCTTTTATAAGAAAACATATGACCAATATTTTTCTTTCTAAAGGTTATTCTAGTATTAAAATAGAAAAAATAAATAAAATTTTGAATATAAATTATTTAACAATTGGCTTTGCAAGAAGATTTGCAACTTATAAAAGGGCAAATCTAATTTTGAAAGATAAAGCAAGATTAAAAAGAATATTAACTAATCCAGAAAAACCTATTCAATTAATATTTGCAGGTAAAGCACACCCAGCAGATTTAGCTGGTAAAAATTTAATTAAAGAAGTTATTGATTTTGCAAGAGATTATGATTTAGAAGATAGAGTAATATTTGTTGAAGATTATGATATAGAAGTTGCTAAGCATTTAGTGCAAGGTGTAGATGTTTGGTTAAACAATCCTGTAAAACCAAATGAAGCATCAGGAACTTCAGGAATGAAGGCAGGTATTAATGGAGTTTTAAATCTTTCTGTTCTTGATGGCTGGTGGCCAGAATGTTTTAACGGTGAGAATGGGTGGGCAATTTCGGCTGGTGAAAATATTACAGATCCAGAATTGAGAGACCTTACAGAAGCAAATCAAATTTATGAATATTTAGAGAATGAGATTGCTAATCTTTTTTATGAAAGAAATGAAAATGATATCCCTGAAAGTTGGATAAAAATGATGAAAAAATCTATTTATACAGTTTATAAAAATTTTAATATGAATAGAATGATAGAAGATTATGTTGAAAAATTTTATCTTAAAGCTATTCAGAATGCTGAAATATTTTCAAAAGAAAACTATAAAAATTTAAAAGCCTTAAATAATAATTATTATAAACTCATTAATCATTGGGAAAAAATTTACATAAAAGATGTTTTTTTTAAAAATGATACAAATGATATATTAAAATCAGGGGATAAACTAAAAATAGAGGCATATATATATGTTGATGATATTGATATTAGTTTAATTAATATAGAAATTTTTTATTTGTTAAATGATGAGAGGGATTTTGAAACATTTAAACTGAAATTTATAGAAAAATACGATGATAAAGTAGCAAAATTTGAGGGAGAACTTGAGTTAAGAAGCTACGGAATACAAAAAATCAATTTAAGAATTATTCCATCAAGTGATGAATTAAAAATTATTTATCCTAATTTAATAAAATGGTATTTAAATTAATCTTTTTATGTTAGATTTTTATTTTTAACCCTTTGATAAAAGTTTCAACAATTAATTTATCGAATTTTTTACCAATATTTTCTTTTAGTTCCTTTGCAGCATCTTCAAAAGATAATCCCTTTCTGTAGGGTCTATCTGAAACCATAGCATCAAATGAATCTGCAACAGCACCTATTTTAGCAAAAAGAGGCAACTTATCACCTTTTAATCCCATAGGATAGCCAGAACCATCAATTTTTTCATGATGAGATAATATAAATGGAAGTCCTTTTTTTAAATATTCAATTTCTTTAACAATATTATACCCTATAATAGGATGTCTTTTCATTATATTGAATTCTTGATCATTTAATGGACCTTTTTTAAGAATGATATTTTCAGGTATCCCTATTTTACCAACATCGTGGAGAATTGAAGCAAGTCTAATTATTTTTAGATCTTCTCTCGATAGCTTTAGCAATTTCCCTATTAATAATGAAAAATTAGTGACTCTTTGAGAATGACCTTTTGTATATGGGTCTTTTGCTTCAATTGCAGAAGCTAAAGCTAATGTTGTTTGTAAATAAGTGTCATTAATCTTCTTATAAAGAAAAATATTTTCAATAGTTATTGATATATTGGATGCAATAGATTGAAGAATATCGTAATCATTATAATCAAAACTTTTTTTGTCAGAGTTTCTTAAAAGAATGATACAACCTTTAAAATATTTAGTGTTAAAAGGTGTAATTATTAAGGAACCAAAGTCAGGTTTTAAAATTTTAAAAGTGTCTTTAAATCTAATATCCTTTTTAATATCATGAATTAACAAAGATAATTTGTTTTTTATAACAAATGAAAAAATATCATTATCTAGTTTCCAACTATTTTTTATTATTTTTTCGAAAAATTTGGATGAAATAATTTTAAAAAATAATTTGTTTGTTTTTTCATTAAAAAGAACAATTGCTCCATAATTTGCAATTATTCTATCTATAGAGATTTTTAAAATATATCTTAAGTTTGATTCAATATCAATATTAAAGTTTAATCTTTTATTGGAGTTAATAATTAATTGTAAATTATCTTCTTTTTTTTTAATTTTAATTTGAGAAATTAAAAAGTATAAATAATGATTATAGCTGTTAAAAATATTGTTTAATAATGGATTTAAGGTACTTTCTAAATTAGTTTTTTCTTCATTTAAAAATAATATATAAACCCCAAGTTTTAAAAAAAGATAGTTAATTGGTATAATTAAATAATGTTTGGGAAAATTTGAATATATATTTTTAATTATTCTTGGTTTAGCCGTTTCAACAATTAGATTAATAATTCCTTCTTCAAAAAGTTTTTCTATATTTAGCATGGTTTCACTATTAAAATTAAAATTAGAATGAAATTCGAGATATTTTGCAAAATCAGAATCATAAATATAAAAAATAAAATTTAAATTTGATTTTAAATTTAATGCCTTTGAAATTAAATCTAATATAAGATCTATTAGCTTTTGTAGAGAGAGTTCAAAATCTTTATCTTTATTTAATATTTCTAAAATATTTAAATTAGAAACATTGTTATTATTTGATTCTTCCATAAAAATATGAGTATTTAAAATTATTCAATGGCAACTTTTAAAATCTCATTATCCTCCATATTTGTTTTAACTTGTTCTATATATTTTTCAATATCAGTTTTGTTAAAATCTTTTTTAAATCTTTTAATTATATTAAAAGAATGCATTGATATTTTTGGGGGCATATTATCTCCATCAAATCCAATTTTTGCTAATTTAACAATACTATTGGCGAGGTTGACAACACAAATATTTTCTTCGAGTTTTTGAGATAAGTTTGTTGCATGATGGAATCTTATAGGATAGATAAGTTCTTCAGGTAAGTTCCATCTTTTACCAAGTCTAAATCCTATAATACTATGGTCTATCTTAATGAGCTTTTCTTCTGCTTCTATAAATGATAAATTATTTGAAGATGCATAATATAAAATTTTATTCATTTCTTCAGGGAAATATGAATCCAAAATAACTTTACCAATGTCATGCAAAAGTCCAGCTACAAAAAGCTCACCAGGAATTCCAACACCAGCATCTTCAGAAATAATTTTAGAAGCAACCGCAACTCCTATAGAATGTGACCAGAATGCTTCCCTTGGAAAATTACTTTTCTGTTTGATACTCTTAAATGCATCAAATACAGAAGCAGATAGAGCTAAATTTTTTACTGCATCGAATCCAATAATTACAATAGCTTGATCTACAGTTTTTATTTTTTTTTCAAACCCATAATATGCAGAATTAACAAGTTTTAATGTTTTAGCAGTTAAACTTTGGTCAGAATTAATAATTGCTCCAATCTGTTTAGCTGTTGATTCTGGATCATTTATTAGAGATAAAATTCTTTGGACTACAATGGGTAAAGTAGGTAAATCTTGAATAGAATTGAAAAGCTTCTCCAGTCTTTCCTCAAAAGACTTTGTATCTGATTGTTTTGCTAGATTATCTTTATCTATATTTTCAACTTGTGTTGAATTTGAAATACTAGAATCACTTAAATCAATATGAATAAAATTCTTACAATTTGGACATGGAAAAGCAACTTTTCTTCCTAATAAAGGCTTTTCGTTAAGATTAAATTGTGTATTGCATTTGTTACATTTAATAATCATATTTTTAAAATAATATAAAAATATAAAAATTTCAAGTTAATTTTCGGAGAAAATTCTTATTTTAATTAATAATATTAAATTTATTATTAATAATGGATTTAAAAATTAATTGACATAAAATAAAAAAAAATTATAAATATTACTGCAATTAAACGATAAAATATTCATATTATATAATCTTTAATAGATTGGATTTATTATGAAAAGAAAATTATTAAAATATTTAACTAAATTGATTTTACTTTTAATTTTTATTTTATTTGTTTCCCAAACTGATCAAATTAATGAGTTGATAAATCTATATAACCAGAAAAAATATTATGATGCTGAAGTTTTAGCTTTATCTTTACTTGAATCTAATCCTGAAAATATAAAAATATATGAAATTTTAAGTTGGTCGTTATATAGACAAAATAAATTTAAAAAAGCTATAGAATATAGTAATCAAGGATTATCTATAGAACAAAATAATATATCTTTGCTTAATGTTAAAGGTAGAGCACTTATAGATAGTGGCAGTTATATAGAAGGTGCTAAAATATTTGAAAATTTGCTTACTTTAAATAGTCAAGATGCATGGAACTATTATTTTTATGGTAAAAGCCAGTTTTTTCAAAATAAGTTTTATAGTGCTATAGTAGCTTATGAAGCAGCATTATATCTAAAAGACGATGTAGAATATTTTTATTATTATTTAGGATTATCTTATTATAAAGTTGGTGAAAGGAAAAAAGCTCTTGAAATTCTTGAAAAAGGAAAATCAAAATTTCCATATTATCAAAATATTAATAATTTGATTATAGAAATAAAAGGTTAAGTAAAATTTTCTAAGAATAAAAATATAATTAAATGTTAAATTTTTATTTAAAAACTTTTGGTTGTAGATTAAATATTGCAGAGTCTGAATCAATTGCTTTTCAATTAAAAAGGAATAATTTTGCTGAAACTTTTGATAAAGAAAAAGCTTCAGTTTTTATAATAAACTCTTGTACTGTAACATCTAATGCAGATAAAAAAGTCAAAAATTTTGTAAATGGTTTAAAAAAGTATGGTAAGCCTATATTTATAACTGGTTGTGGCAATTATCAAAATATCCCTGAGAAAAATATTTTTTTTATAGATAACAATCAAAAAGGGAATATTGTTAAAATAATTATAGAATATTTTAATGAAAAAGGGAATAATGATCAATTATTTTTAAATCTTGATAAATATGAAAATAATCAATTTTTTGATCCATCTTACGAGAGCATTTATCATACAAAAGCTTTTTTAAAAATCCAGGATGGATGTAATCAAAATTGCTCTTATTGTAAGGTTAGATTAGTTAGAGGGAAATCTGTTTCTCTTGAAAAAGATAAAATTATTGATTATATTGAAAGATTATCAAATTCAGGCTTTAAAGAAATCGTATTAACAGGGGTTAATCTATCTTCTTATAATTTTAAGACTGAAAGAAGTATTATTAATTTTTCTGATCTTATTGAGGATCTACTAAAAAAATTTGAGAATAAAATATTAATAACATTGTCTTCTCTTGAGGTTAATTTTTTAGATGATAAATTTTTTGAACTTATAAAAAGTTACTCTATTAAGCCATATTTTCATTTGCCTATTCAATCTGGTTCTGAAAAGATATTAAAATTAATGAATAGGGAATATAAGATTTCCGAATATATTAGAATAGTTGATAGAATCAGAAAAATAAAAAAAAATTCTTTTATATCTACAGATGTAATAGTTGGTTTTCCATTAGAAGATTATAAGGATTTTAATAAAACTTTGAATATATGTAAAGATTTAAGTTTTAGTTATATGCATATATTTCCATTCTCTTTTAGAGAGGGAACAGAAGCTTATAAAAAATATTATTCTAATAAAATTGATGAAAAAATTATAGAAGAAAGGAAATTTGAGCTTGAATCTTTAAATTTTATCTTGAATAAACAATATATTGTAAATTTAATTAAAGAAGGCTCTGAAGGTTACAATAAGTTTTTAATAGAAAATAAATTAGAAGTAAATAATAAGCTTTATTTAATTGGAACAAATTATTATAATATAAAATGTATTTTGGAAACTAAAATTGAGAAATTATCAGATAATTCAATATTTTCTATTGGTGATTATTTATATAATAAAGATATTAAATATTTTTATAAAAGAGATTTAAACGATAAAAAAGGAATTTTATATGGTTCTTGGTATTGATGAAGCTGGAAGAGGGCCAATTGCTGGTCCTTTAGTTGTAGGGGGTGTAATTTTTGATAGTAATAAATATTTTTTAGATGATTCAAATTATTTAAGTATTAGAGATTCAAAGATTTTGACTCCCAGTAAAAGAGAGGAATTATTTAAATATATAAAGTCAATATCTATTTTTTCTGAAGTTGTATGTTATAACAATAAAATTATTGATAAATATGGAATTTCTTATGTTTTAAAGCTATCTATAATAAAAATAATAGAAAAAGCATTTGAGAGGGGACTAAAATTATCAAAAATTATTTTTGATGGTAATTTTAATCCAATAAAAAATAGTTCATTTTATAAGGAAAATATTTTAGATAAAGAAATAGTTTTTCAAAATATTATTAAAGCAGACAGAAAAATTAAAGAAGTTTCTGCTGCATCAATTTTAGCAAAAGTAATTAGAGATAGAATTTTGAAAGGATATTCAAAGGTTTATCCACATTATAGATTTGAGAAAAATAAAGGCTACGGTACAAGTGAACATATTGAATTAATAAAAAGATATGGTTATTCTGAAATACATAGAAAAAGCTTTTTAATCAAGAACCTTAATATTCAGAATTTGTTTTAATTAATTTTATTTTGTTCATTTCCTATTTCATTTATTTTATATACTATGAATTTGTTATTTTTGTTAACTATTGTTTTATTTTTACCTGTTTTTTTTGCATAATACAGAGCTTTATCCGCAAGTTCTATAAAATCGTTTGGTGTTATATCTTTTTTTTCTATACTACATACACCAGCAGATATAGTGAATTTTATAAGTTTGTTATCATAATAAAATGATGAATTCTCAACTTTTTTTCTAATTCTTTCTGATATTTCATAAGCTTTAAATGAATCACATCTAGGTAATAAAATGGAAAATTCTTCTCCTCCATATCTTACAGGAAGATCTATATTTTTTCTTATAGATTCAGATATAATTCTAGCAAGTTGAATTAAAATAAAATCTCCTGTTACATGTCCATATTTATCATTTATCATTTTAAAATTGTCAATGTCCATAATAATAAAAGAAAATATTTCATTGTACCTTTTATATTTTTCTATTTCTTCAATTAGTCTTTGAATTAGATAATGATAAATAAATAAACCTGTTTTAAGATCAGTTATTGCTTTAAGATAGTTTTTTTTGTTTTGAATAGCAATAGATGCAAAATTAATTATTGTAGAAATATATTCTATATCTTCTTGTGAATATTTTTTATTGTCAGGTTGAGCAGAGAAAAGAATCATCCCAAAAACTGATTCAATAGTTTTAATAGGGAAGACAATTTCTGGTTTAAAAGGAACAAACTCATTTATGATATGAGAAGGTATAAGAAATGAAAAAGTAGAAAAGTCTAATTGATTAGGATGGGAAAGAAAAAAATCTACTATTTGTGAAAAATCAGTTATTTTAATATCTTTTTCTAGTGGTTGAAAATTTTTGTATGCATAATATTGAGGAAGTTGGTTTATTTCATCAGGGAAAAATACAATTAATATATACTCTGGTTTAAATTTTGTAATTAAACCATAAATAATTTCTTTAGAAATATTTTCTAATTTTTGCTCTGAAGCGATTATTAAACCAATTTCTAGTAAAGATTTTAAATCAGTAATCTTATTGTTTAACTTTTCAATAACAGCATTATCACTTATTTCTTCTTTTTTTTCCATATATATTTAATTAAAATAATTTATTTTATACAATATTTTGAATACTCTTCAAATAAATGCCATTTTATATGTTTTATGTAATCTTTATTTAATTCAATAAAAATGGATTTTTTATCTTTTCTATATCTTAATTCAATAATATTGTTTTTCAAATTTTTTTCGGAAATTATAAGTTGGAAAGTTGTACCTATCAAATCTGCATCAGAAAATTTTACTCCCGGAGATTCATCTCTATCATCATATAGAACATCAATACCGTTTTTTTTAAGATCTTTATAAATATTTTCGACAAATTCATTATTATTTTTAAGTAAAGATATAAAATGAATCTCAAATGGAGAAACTGTTATTGGCCAAATGAGTCCATAATCGTCATGTGATTCTTCTGCTATTGCAGCCATTAACCTTCCAATACCTATTCCATAAGAACACATTTCTGGGATTATTGCTTTCCCATCTTTATCTAAAACTTTAATATCATAAGATTTGGTGTATTTATCCCCTAATTGAAATATATTACCAATTTCAATACCTCTTTTTATTGAAAGTTTACTTTTACATTCGGGGCAGTTTAAATTTTCATTAACTTCATAGAGATCTGCAATTTCATATTTTTCAATATGATCTCCTAAATTAAAATTTAAAATATGATAATCTTTTTTATTTGCTCCTACAACGAAATTTTTTATGCTTAGTATTGATTTATCTAATATTACTCTAATATTATTATTGCTATTATCAATGTTTTTAATTGAAGAAAATCCAGGAACACAACCTATACTTTTGATTTCTTCATCAGTTGCAAATCTTATATTTTTTGTTTTTAAATAATTTTTTAATTTTGTTTCATTTAAATTTAAATCCCCTCTAATAGTAATGAAGATAATTTTTTTATTATCTTCATCATAGTAGAAAAGAGCTTTTCCTGTTTTGTGTAAAGGAATATTCAAAAATTTTGCTACATCTTCGATTGTTGATTTATTTGGAGTATATACTTCTTCCTCTTTTTTTAATTCTTCTTTTTCTTCTGGGAAAAAAGCTTGAGCAATTTCTCGGTTAGCTTTATAACCACATTTATCACATATAATTAATGTATCTTCTCCATTTTCAGATAAAAGCATAAACTCATGTGCTAGTTTACCCCCCATCATACCAACATCGGATCTAACTGATATAAAGTTTTTAAGACCAACTCTAGTAAAAACATTTTCATAAGCCCTGTGAACTTCATAATAGTATTTATTTAATTCTTCTTTATCTATGTGAAAAGAGTAAGCATCTTTCATTGTAAATTCTCTAACTCTTATTAAACCTCCCCTTGGTCTTGGTTCATCTCTATACTTTAATTGAAATTGATATATCATAAATGGGATTTGCTTATATGAAAATAATTCTGTTTTTGCCAAAAATGAAACTGCTTCTTCATGTGTCATTGCTAAAACCATATCTTTTTCATTTCTATCTTTGAATCGAAATAATTCTGGTCCTATGCTTTGATATCTCCCAGTTTTTTCCCACATTTCTTTAGGATTGATTGATGGTAATAGAACTTCTTGCCCATCAATTTTATTCATTTCTTCTCGAATAATATTGATAATTTTATTGGTTACTTTAAACCCTAGAGGCATTATAGAATATATTCCAGATGCATTTTGTCTTATAAATCCAGCTCTATATAAAAGAATATGGGATATAATTTGAGCATCTTTGGGGGCTTCTTTTAATCTATTACCAAATATTTTTGATAGAAGCATAAGCATTCCTTTTAAAAAATTATTTTATATTCTTATTAAATTTATTTAATTAAAAATTATTTCATAGTCAAGTAAAATAATTTTTAAAATTATGTTGAAAATAAAATAAACTTATTATAAAATATTTTATAAAAGAAAAGAGGGAAATTTTATGATAATTAAGTGGAATAATAAAATGATTTTGTCTTTTATAATATTATTTTTATTAATGCAGTTTTGTTTATTATCATCATGCTATTCTATTGTTAGTGATTTAATTGAAAGTAAAATTGAGCAGAAGATTAATCAGAAGGTATCAAAAACATACGTTTATAATGAAGTTAGATTTATTTTAAATTATAATTTTTTTTATGGAACTATATTTTATTTAGATGATTATAAAGAAGGTTTTGGAACAATATGGGAATACTACATTTATGATAAAGATAAAAAAAATACAGAAACATTTAAAATTGAAAGAGCATTACTTAAAAAAACAAAAGATAGACTTTTATTTAAACTTGGTTATATGAGGAAAGATGGAGATTCTTTTTATGAAGTTTTGACAGATTATAATTTTAATGTCCTTGATATATGGGTATATGATATTGAATCAAAAAAAGTTTACCATTATACATATGAACCACCAAAAACAAAAGAACAAACAACAAAAAAAGAAAAAGATAGTGATGAAAAAGTATTATTTGATAAGAAATATTTTATAGGTAAAGAAAATTTAAAAATTGCAGGAGAAACCTATAATTGTGATTATTATAAAATTATAGTAAAAGATGATAGTGGAAAAACTGTTACATATGAATTCTGGTTAACAAATAAAATTCCTGGAAGAATTGTTAAATACAAATTTATTGATGTTGCAGATAATAATTATTTTGAAGCTTTATTAATAGAAATAAGATACAATTATAAAATAAATTGGTCTGATTTTTAATCTTTACCAATATTATTACTATTTATTGTTTCTAAAATAATTTTGATCATTGAATCAACACCTTTTTTTATAATATCTTTTTCAGCTCTAATACCTTTATATACAAGATCTGAAACAGTTAAAATAGTTGCACTTTTAGTTCCATGTTTAGCGCATATTGTAAATAAAGCATAAGATTCCATTTCTACAGCCAAGGTCCCATATTTTGAAAATTTTTTATAAAGATCAAAAGATTCCTCATAAAAAGTTTCACTTGTTAAAATAGGGCCAACAAATATATTATAGTTTAAACTTTTGGATTTTTCATATATTAAAGATGTTAAAAAAAAATCTGGAATCCCTGAAAAGCAAGCACCATTAAAAAAGAAACTATTTATATCATGACTTGAATGAGCACCAGATACTAATATTAAGTCTCCAAGTTTTAAATTTCCTAATAATGAACCACAAGTCCCAATTCTTATAAAATATTTCACTCCTAACATATGTAATTCTTCTACTATTATTGATAGTGAAGGAGTTCCCATTCCAGTTGCTTGTATGGATACTTCTGTATCTTTATATAATCCAGTATATCCATATAATAATCGATTTTCATTATACATTCTAAAATTTTGTAGATAATTTTCTGCTATATATTTAGCTCTTAGTGGATCTCCTGGTAGTAAAACAACTTTAGCTAAATCGGATTCTTTAGCTTCTATATGTATTGGCATAAAAGTCCCCTTTTTAAAATAAAATAAGTATTTACTATAAGAATAGTAGAAATAAAAAAAAAATCAAAATTTAGAAATATATTAATTATTATAATATATTATAAGATTAGAATTTATAAATATTTTTTATTTAAATAAAAAAAAAATTTTATTTTTAAAGTTGATTTTTTTAAAAAGTACTTTATATTTTAAAGTGAATAGAAAATAATAAAAATATAGGTGGTTTTTATGAATAATTTAAATTCAAAAGATTTAAAAGACATAGAAGAAAAGCTTGATATTATTAAGTCTTTGCTTCTTGAAAGTGAAAAAAAAATTTATGAAAATGGTTTTTATTACATTTTATTTGGTTTTTCAGCTTTACTTTTTACAATTCTTTCTTACTTATTATTTAATTTGAATCTAGAAAAATATTTTGTTCCTTATTCTATTTTATTTGTTTTTATTTTATTTACTATTGTCTTTTTATATTCAAAAAAAAGATACAGTAAATCTTCTTCTTCAAATATTAAAAATATTTTTATTAAATTTTTAGGATATTTATGGTTATTCAATTCAATTGGTTACTTTTTGGTTATTTTTGTTTCTTTAATGTTTTATAGAAAGTTTAATTTTAAAATTTACTTTTCTATTATTTCTATTTATCTTGGAACTAATTTTATATTATCAAGTTATCTTGTTCAAAATGGTAAAGTTATAAGATTTTCAGGTTATCTATGGTATATTACTTCTATTATTTTTTTATTTATAAAAGAGAGTATTTATTTCCCAATATTCTTTTCTATATCAGTGTTTTTTTTAGAATTATTACCTGGAATAGTATTATATAGGAACTATAAGAAAATAAAAAAATAATAATTAAGTATAAGATTTAAAAATTCTGTAGTTAATCATATAAATGGAGAAAATTTAATATGGATGAATTAAATAAGATTATTCATTCAAAAACAAGACTTTCAATATTAACTTATTTATATAGAAATAAAGAAGCTACATTTAATGAATTGAAAGAAAAATTAGATATAACTGATGGGAATCTTTCTATTAATTTATCTAAACTTGAAGAAGCTAAATATATAATAATAAATAAAACTTTTTTAGGAAAAGTTCCTTTAACTAAATGTAAGATAACAAATGAAGGTGAAAAAGCATTTATAGAATATATAAATTCTATTGAGAAAATTATTAATGAAATAAAGAAAATTAATAATAATTAATAAAAATATTAGATAGAAAAGTTAAATGATAAATTTAATAAATAAAAGGGCATGCCTTTTTATAAATTAATAAATTAAAAAGGAGAATTTTATGAAAAAAAGAGAAAAAAGTTTTGTTTCAAAATTTTTATCAATTTTAACATTATTAATTGTTTTTTTGTTTGTTTTTATATTTTTTACAAATGGAATTTATGCTCAGGAATCAAAAGTTAATAATTTTTCAATAGGTTACTCTATAGGAAGAAATGACAATGATTTTTCAATAGGTTTAACTTTTACATCTCCATTCATTTTTAATGTTGCTGCAATTAGAATAAATGGATATGTATGTTTTAATCAATTTATTGATTCGTCTTACAACACATGGTTTCCATATTATGTTTTAAAAATTGGTTTGTTAGGTTCTTCTGGAATTGTTAATAATAATATGAGATTTTATGGTGAAGGAGGATTAGTAATTTTATTTGCAAATGAAAATGTCTCTTCTAAAAAGATCAATTATGGGGGTTATGGACTGTTTGGGTTTGAGTTTTTTATAAATTATAATCTTTCCTATTTCATAGAGTTAGGTTCAAATGGTTTGCCTGTTTTGGCTGATAAACTAATAAGCTCTAATGATTATAATAGAAAATATTTCAATGGGTTTTTTACATTTGTAGGATTGAGGTTTTATTTCTAAAATAAATTAGAAAAATAAAAAAACTATAAAATGTCAAAATAATTTTGCTAAATTATAGAAGATTTTTATTAATTTAGAAAAAATATGCCTTGAATATTTATTAGTGCCATTAGATTAAGACTAATGAAATAGTTTGTTAAAATTAAGGTTATTTATATAAAAGGGGGGAATTAATTTGAATCCCCCTTTTTATTTTTTTTTAGAAGATTTCTTATTTGGTTAGCATTGAATTTTTTTTCAAGAGCTTCTTTATTTGCAAGTTGGATTTCAAGGTAAATTTCTTTTCTATATATTTTGATATCTTCTGGTGCAATTATACCTATCTTAACTTGGTCTGGTTTTATGTCAACAACTATTATTTCTATATTATCTCCAATCATTATTGATTGATTTTCTTTTCTTGAAAGAACTAACATTTTATCCCCTTTTAATTTTTATTTACTAAAGCTTTATGGAAATTATTTTTTATTTGTTAAATAACATTATTTATTTAAATAAATTTAACTTTATTTAATATTATTTTTAAATAATTTATGTTTTGTAGTATATTTATCAGAATTGATAATATATTGAATTCCTATATGTTTTTTTCTATTTATAACAAGTGGACCTAAAAGATTGGTTGTAATCTCTTCCATTTTATCTGAAAGAGTAATTATTGTCAAAACCAATATATCATCATTTGAATTTGCTTCAATTATTTTTAATGTGCTTTCATCAAGATCAAATTCATAATCAGGGAAGAAAAGAAAAGGTTCACAAACAATAAATCCAATGTTTTCATCATTTTTTTCCTGTAATAAAAGAAAGGGGGATATGTTTACATCTACAAGATAATATTCTTTATGATTCTCAAAACCAAATAAACCCATAGGAAAATAAAGCTTTTGAGATTCATTAACTTCTATTTTTCCAAAATTTACATTTTTAATAATTTCAGTTTTTCCACTTGACACAGAAAGCTCCTTTATTTTTTATTAAAATCTAATATATTAATATTAAATATTACTATTAAATTATAACTATATTTTATTTATATTTATATTATTATTTACAATTAAAATTTTTTATTATAAATATTTAATTTATTTGAAAAAAAATTTTATCTTAAAAAATACATTAATCCCAATTTATCAAACATTGTAGCTATCTGCAATGAAGCTTGGTAAACTGTTTCAAAAGATTTTAATTTTGATATAGCCTCTGTAATGTCTGTACTTTCAATTTCTGATAGTGATTCTGTTAAGTCTACTTTTTGAAATTCAAGAAATTTTTCAGTTAACTGAATTCTTTCATTTTTGGCACCATTAATAGCTAAATATCTTGTAAGATTCTCAATTGACATATCAATAAATTGTAAAGTCCTTGTAGAGATAGCTTCTGAATCATTTCTTGCAAGGCTATCTCTAAACTGTATTAATTGATCAAATAGAGAACCACCATATTTTTTAGCAGAGTTTGAAATATTGAAAGGCGGTTTATTTAATGGGTCTATGATATTCATCTTTTCTAAAAGATTTCCTTCGATGTCTTCAAGAAAAGGTTTGTGTGGATAAACTGTTTTAATATAAAGTTCCCCAGTATCTAAGTCAATATTAGCTACTACACCAGCATTAGCTTTATTTATTCTTGAAATTATATCTTCTATTGTATCACCTTTAAATATTTTAATTTCAGTATTATTTATTTTTATTTTATAATCTGAATCGGCAACAAAATTAAAAAAATCACCTTTTGGTATTATAGTTGAGTTTTCTGAATAGAAAAGTTTATTCCCAGTTATATTATATTCAAGAACATCTGATGGACCAATATCTATTTTCATTATACCATCATCTCCAGCATAGTATATATCTTTAATTTTTTCTCCATCGATATTAGCAACAAAGGGTTCTCTTAATGTTTTAAATCCTGAAAATAAATATTTATCGTTAAATTTTTCATTTGAAAGACTATAGATCTGTTTTAAAAGTTCATCGACTTCTAAAGCCATTTTTTGTCTATCTTCTGCCGAATAAACACCGTTTGCAGCTTGAACAGCTATTTCTCTTATTCTTTGTAAAACTTCATTAATATTTCTTATAACTCCATCAGTATAGTCAAAAATTCCTTTAATATCTCTGATATTTTTTAAATATTGATCCATATGGGAAAAAGTTTTTTGATATTTAAGCACATTTCTTGTTATATCAGGATTATCTGAAGCAAAACTTACTAATTTCCCCGATGTTGTCTGTTTTTGTAAATTAAAAAGATTATTTTCGGTGTTTGTTAATGTGCTTCTAAAATAAGCAGATTGAAGGCTGTTAGAAACTCTTGTATACATTATAGACCTCCATGTCAATATTATCTAACGATTCCAATTAATGTTTCGTAAATGTCATTTAAAGTAGTTATAAATTTTGCTGTTGCTTGATACATCTTCTGAAATTTCATCATATTAGAAAACTCTTCATCCATATTTACACCAGAATAAGATAATTTTAAGTTTTCAAAATTACTTAATAATAATTTATGATTATCCATATTTTGTTTTGCAATAAATCCAAAAGAAGCATAATCATTAATCATGTTTTGATAAAAGTCAGCTATTGAATATGAGTTTTGAACAAAGAAATTTTCTTTATTTAAAAGACTTATTTTTAAAGCAATAGACCCATCTCCTTCTTTTAAATCTTTGTCAATTGAAGCAGCTGCAATGTTGTTTAAATCACTTTTAATATCTTTCGATAATTCAATCCAACTAGCAATATTTTTTTCTGGAGAAATAAGATAGATTTGTCCATCAAAAAAATTCTCATATGCATTTAAATTATTTTTGTCAAAAATTGCATTTTGTTTTAAAATACCTGAAAATGATGAAAGAAATAAACCAGAATCTTCAAGGTGTTCTATAGAAAATATTCCATTTGAAGAAGCATTTCCCTTTATTTCAAGATACCCAAAAGAGTTTAATTGTATATTAACCCCAATGTTTGCAAGATTTACTCTTTTAATTAAATCCTCAACAGTATCATTTTCATAATAATTTATTTGTTTACCATTTATATTCAAAGTCCCAGAGATCATTAATTTATCAGTCAAATTAAGTTTTTTTGTTCCTATAAGTTTATAGATAACATTTCTATCGGAAAAGCCATCAGAATTTGAATCATATTCACCATTTACATAAAGAGAAAGAGGAAGTTCTTTAAAAAATGAAACTCCATTTTTGCCTGAGAGAGTTTTTCCTTGTTGATGAATATTGTTTACTCCTTCTAAAATAGAAAGTGCTAATTGGTTTATTTTTGTAAGTTGTTCTTCAACAATATTGTCCCTCATTGTGATTAAAGCTGCAATTTTTGCATTATTTATAAACAATCTTTCACCGAATAAACCTGCATAAACAAAACCTTTATTATTATTGTCATAAATTTTTTCAAGTTCATTATATTCTTTTCCTTGTATTATAATTTTACCATCGAGATAAACATAAAAATCTTCTGAATCTTTGGTTGATATTGGAATTATATTTGAAAGCTCAATAATAAGTTTATCCCTTTGGTCTTTAAGGTCATTTGCTCTCTGTCCTGTTGCTTCGATTTTTTTTATTTTATCATTTAATAGTGCAATCTGCTTTATTAGTTGATTTGCTTTATCAATTGTTAAATCAAGATCTTTATTTAAATCTTCCTGAATAGATTTAATTTTATCAAATTTGTCATGAAATAGATCAATCATATATTGAGCTTTTTCAACTAGTAGAGCTCTTTTTGAAACACTTTCAGGATCTTTTGATAATTCATTAAAAGCATTGAAAAATTGATTTATTGCTTCATATAAAGATTTCCCATATGGTTCATTGTAAATTGAATCAAGTCTTTGTATATATGAAACAATTGTTGAAAAGTTAGAAAGAAATGAATTTTCATTCATTATTTTATTTTCTAGAAAAAAGTCTTTTACTCTTTCAATTGCTTGTAAAAAACTTCCTTGTCCTACTTGTCCTGCTACTGTCGGCATAGAAATTTGAGGTAGATATAATGGTTCAAAAGTTGAAATAGTTACAACTTGTCTTGAATAGTCAGGATTATTTGCATTTGCAATATTATTTTGTGTTATGTATAGAGATGATTGAGCTGTTTGCATCGATCTTTTACCTATTTCGATACCCATAAATGTGGAAAACATATTTTTCTCCCTTATATATTTTTATAAAACCTGACAAATTCTTTTTTATCAATATTTCCTTTATTGTTATAAATAGTTGTTGTATTAAATGATTCATTTAATGTTTTATAAATAGAGTTTATAAATGAGATGCCACTATTTAATAGAATCATTATTTTGTTGTTTATTATTTTTGAATTTTTTAAAACAATACTAAATTTTGTTCTTAAAATTTCAAATTGATCAAGTTTTTCTGGGAAATGATTTTTAATCAAAAGATAAATATCATTATTATAATTATTTTTTATATTAAGACTATGAATTAACTCATTAAAGACTTCTCCCTTTTCTTTTTCTAGATTTATAATAGTATTTATAAGTTTTTTTGAATTTTCATTTAAAGTATTAAATGTTGAAATATCATTTATAAAAAGTAAGAAGCCTTTATCAATTTCATTGAAAAATATTTCTGTATACACATCATATTGCTTAGTTATTATATTTATTAAATCATCTATGCTTCTTTTCATATTAGCCTCTATTTAATTCCTTATCTATAATTTCGACTGATTACAAAATTATTTAGTTTTATTGAAAATTAAATAAAAAATTATAATATTAAATATGTAAAAATATATAAAGATATAAAATTAATATAAAAAATAAAACAATAAATTTATGATAAAAAAAAATAATTTAAAAATAAAATTTTTTTCGAAAATATTAAAAATATTTTCTATACTATTTTTAATATTTTTTCTTTCTTATTCACTAGAAGATCTACTAAAAGATATCCAGATAATTTCTGATCCAAGAATGAATATTGCACAAAAAGAAGCAGCTATAATGAGAATAAACCTTTTTTTAAACTCAAGAGAAAAAGATGATTTATATAAAGATATTTATGTTCTTTATATTGATTTTGGATATGAAAAAATAAAAAATTTGTTTTTAGAAATTAAGAAATTTTTTCCATTACCCTTATATAATGATATAATAGCTTATATTGAGAAGTTGTATAAAGAGCAAGTTAAAGATGATAAAATTAGTTCATCTGGAAACCAGGATTCGCAAGAAAATAAAAATCAGCAACAAAGCAATATTCAACCAAAAAATGAAAAGAATGAAGAAAATAAAAAAGAGGATAAAAAAGAAGAAAATAAAAAAAATGAGTCTTCAACTCCAATTAAAACAGATAAGATTGAAACAAAGGATATACCTCCTAAAGTTACGATAGAGGATATATTAAAAAAATATGGAGTGATAAATTCAAATATTCAATCAAAAGAAATAAATACAAATAAAGACCAAACACAAAAGATTATAAATGAAAAAATTGAAAAAAAATATAGTTTTGAAGAACTAGAATTGATTTTTAGACAAGGAATTACCAGTTATTCGCAAAAAGAATATGATATAGCACTTGAAAAATTCTTAATTACACTAAAAAATGAATATAATAGTTTATCAAGTTCATATTATATAGCATTGATTTATGAAATAAAAATTGAATATGATAAAGCCATTGATTTTTTTATTCTTTCAATAAATATAATTCAAAAAAGTGGAAAGATAGATTTCAGGTTTTTAAGTTTTCTACATAAGAAAATAGGAATTTTATATTCATTAAAGAAAGATTTTTTTTTGTCAAAAAAGTATTTAATTAAAGCTCTTGAATATAATATGAATGATGGAGATATTTATTATTGGCTTGGTTTTTTATATTATTCTGAAGGTGATTATCAAAGTGCATTGGAATATTGGAAAAGAGGGAGTAATCTTAATAATCAAAAATGTTATGATGCCTATAAATGGCTAACTGAGAAAATGAAAAATAAATAATTATTAAATTTTGACAAAATAATTAATTTTAATAATATTAATTTGATGAATAATATTAATATACATGCTTATTTATATCTTCCAAATAATATAAAAATTGATATAACTGGGATATCTGATTATATAAATCCACTCGAGATACCAATATTTTTAAATTTTAACTTTTATCAATTATCAATAATAAATTTCTTATCTATAGATAAAATAAAAAAAGTAAATGTTTTTCTAGAAGAAGATTATAGAAAGTATAATGAATTTACCAAAAATTTTAAACTTTTAGAAAAAATTAATTATGAATTTTATTACGATTTACAGGAAGGCAATAATTTTATTGAAATTTTAAAAAATAATATTTGTAGAATTGAAGCAGGTGATAAAAGAAATACTTATATTCTTATTTCTCCAATCTTAATAAATACTTGGTTGTATTTAGAAGAATTTAATTTTAATAAAATAATTTATAAAAAAATAATATTAGATGATAATTATCCAGTGTATCTTATAGAACTTGAGTATTTTAAAAATGTATTAAATAAGCTTGATAATAGGTGTAAAAATTTTAATTATATTATTTCATTATTTAAAAATTTAAAAACAGAAGAATTTAATATAAAATTTTATAGTTTGAATTTTTCAAATTTAAAAATGTATATTCTTAATCATTTTAAATTAATTGAAAAATCGGGGGAGAATTATAGAAATTTTTTCTATTATCTTATGAATTTTTTTGAAAGTACACCGATGTCTTATGTTAAGGAAAAAGGTTTTGTAAGAAATAGTTTGATAGGAATAAATTGTGAAATTAATGGGGAGATTGAAGACTCAATAATATTTAAAGATGTTGTTGTTCATAATGGTACCAAAATAATTAATTCTATAATATTACCTGGAAATATTATAGGTAAAGATGTTTATATAAAAAATTCTATTATTGGATTAAAAAATAATGATAATGATACAATTAATATTGGTAGCAAAGTTACAATAGGCTCAACAATAACTAAAGAAAAAGAATTTGAGAATTCAAAATATAAAGATATTTTACCAGAAGGTTTTGCATTAGTAGGTAATTTTATTAATCTTCCGCCTGGGTTTAATGTTGGAAAAAATTGTGTAATAAAGGGCAAGGTTGATTATCTTCAATTAAAAAAGTTAGGTAGACTTGTGGAAGGAGGAACAATTGAATTCTGATCTGGTACATCTTAAAAAACCTTCCTTAAAGAGAGATGATTTTTTATCAGTATTAGATGCATTAATTGAAAAGAAGATTTATCCTGGTGAATTATATAATAAGATAGTTTCTTATATTAATGAAAAATTTGGATTAAAATATTTTTCTCTTTTGCCTTCTAGATGGGTTGCTATAAAACTATTTTTACAATATGAAAATATAAAAAGAAATTATAAAAAGATATTTATTTCTAATAACTCTAATCCTTTTTATTACCAAATATTTAAAGAAGAAGGAATTGAAATAATTCCTTTAGATCTTAATGAGTATTCATTAATCCCTAATATTGAAACTTTACTTAATGAAAATAAAGATAAATCATTATTAATATTAAGTTATCCTTATGGTTATCCTGTGGATTTTTCTCCCTTTGAATCTTTAGGTATAAATATTTTAGCTGATTTATCTGGTTCATTTGGTGTTAAATATAAGAATAAGTTGTTAGGAAAAAATTTTGATTATGTTTTATATTCCTTTAATGATGAAGATATTATTACTTGTGGAGATGGTTGTCTTTTTTTAATTAATGAAGAAAAAAAATTTATTGAATATTTTAAATTAATTAATGAATTTAATTTAAAATTATCAGATTATAATTGTGCTTTATTACTTTCCCAAATGGAGAAAATAGATAAGATTATAAAATCAAGAATGAAATTATTTGAATTTTATAAAAGCAAGATTAAGAATAGTGAAAAAATAGAAGTTCAATTTGATAATTTATATGACGAAGAGAATTATCCAAACTATAACCAATTTATAATACATTATAAAACTGGTTATGAAAACATTAACTTTTTGGCAAAAAATTTTAATATTGAAATTGAGCCTTTAATTAAAAAACCTATATCTTTTGTTTTGAATAATTCAAAGAATTGTCCAAATTCTTTAAAATTTTCATCTGAATATTTTAAAATTCCATTTTATCCTTTAATTGATGAAAAAGCTCTTGAAAGAGTTTCATTATTTTTGAATAAAATTAGTGAATAATGGAATATTGATAAATAAAATTAATAATTTATAGTTTAGTAATTGAAATAATTCTTATAACGCTATATATTAGAAATTATTATAAAACAATAATAAAGAAATGATAATTAAAAACTTTAAAAATCAAAATATACTAAAAATTAAGAGGAAATAATTATGGCTTATGTTATAGAAAGAAGAAATGATATAATTTATATAGCAATAGAAGATAGGGTTTCTATTTCCGAGTCTGAAATGCTAGAGAGAGAAATAAAAGATAAAATTAGTGAAAATGAAAAATATTTTATTATAAATCTTTCGAAAGCTACTTATTTATCTTCAGGTTTTATAAGACTCCTATATTCTACTTATAAATATTTAAATGAAAGGAAAGGTGTACTAATCCTTTCAAGTTTATCTGAAGATATAAATAGGTTATTTTCAATTATGGAACTTAATAGTGTTTTCATTATTAAAAATAGTGATGAAGAATGTTTAAATTACTTAAATGAAATTTTGAATAAATAAAGTTTTATATAGAAAAAAATAATTATTTGATCAAAAAAAAAGTTATTATTAAAAAAATTTAATAAAAATATTTAATTTAATTTTCAAAATGATAATAGAGTAAATATTATGGGCACAGATAAGTTTTTTACTATTTTTTATTTTAATAATCAAGTAGCAAAGATGGAACTTGAAATTTTACTAAAAGATCTTCTTAATAAGAATAAAAAAGCTGCATTAGTAAAGGTTAATAGAAGCAATGATGGTTTTTTCATTGAAGAAATAAAAGTAAACGGTTTGAATAGAATTATTACGAATGATTTTGAAAATAATATTGATAAAATTCTAAAAAATACAGACTTCGTTTTTTCAATAGGTGGGGATGGTACTTTATTATTTGTTTCTTCTATTATATATAAATACTCTTTACCTCTTGCTGGAATATATATGGGGACTCTTGGATTTCTTACTTGGTTTGATAAAGAAGATATTCCTCAACTTGTGAATAATTTAGTCAAAGGGAACTATAAAGTGGAAGAAAGAATCATGCTTGATGTTTCAAGAGTTTATACTGATCCTGGAGACGAAGAAGAAATCATTAATGAATTTGTTTGTATGAATGAAGTTTCTCTATCAAAATATCATCTTGCAACACCGCTTGATGTATATATATATGTAGATAATGAATTTCTTTCTAAATTTAAAGGAGATGGAATAATAGTTTCTACTCCAAATGGTTCAACAGGCTACTCTTTGTCAGCTGGAGGTCCAATTATATGTCCAGGTTTGAGCTCAATTATAATAACTCCAATAGCTCCACATTCATTTACAATGAAACCTATTATAATTAGAGATTATCATGAAATTCAAATATATTTTAAAAGAGTGGATAAAGCTTATCTTACGTGTGATGGCCAAAGAGGAACTATAGTTTATTCTGGGGATAAAATAAAAGTTTCTAAATCAAAATACACTATTAATTTAATTAAAAAAGAAGGTTTATCGTTTTTTAAGATAATTACTTCAAAATTAAATTGGGGTGGAATATGATTGGTTCTCTTATAATAAAAAATTATGCTTTAATTGAAAATTTAAATATAAATTTTAAAAAAGGATTCAATGTTATTACTGGTGAAACTGGTGCAGGAAAATCAATTATAATAGATGCTCTTTCTTTATTATTTGGTGAAAATTTAGATGTTACTTTTATAAAGGATCTTAGTAGAATGGTCTACATTGAAGCTGAATTTTTTATTAATAATTTGGAGCTATTAAATATATTAAAAGAAAATGGCATAGAAGAATCGGATGAAAAAAAATATATAATAAAGAGAATTTATGAACCTCAAACAAGAAAAAATATTTATAAAATAAATGATATAAGTGTTACAAAGGAGCTTCTTAAAGAGGTTACAAATAATTTAGTTGATTTAATAGGCCAACATGAACATCAAAATTTACTAAATGTTAAGAACCATATATTCTTACTTGATTCATTTGCAAAAATTGAAAATGAAGTATCAGAATTTAAATTATTATTTAATAATTATAAAATAAAGAATGAAAAGTATAATAATCTTCTAAATAAAAAAGAAGAACAAAAAAGGAGAAGGGATTACCTTGAGTTTGCAATAAATGAAATAGAGAATTCTAAACTTTCTCTTGAAGATGAAAATATTTATCAAAAAAGAAAGGAAATTTCAAATATTGAAAAAATTGCAAATATATTATCTGAACTTCATGATCTTATTTCAGGTGAAGATGCTTTTCTATCTAAGTTTGGTAAAATAAGAAAAAATATAAATAGTTATTCTAACCTTAGTGAAGAATTAAAATTAATAAATGATCTTTATGAAGAGTCTTATATAAGACTTGAAGAGTTAAGTGAGAGTTGTATTGCTTATCTTGAAAAAATTGATTATTCTGAAAATTATGTAAAAAAACTTGATGAAAGAATTGATATCATTGAAAAATTAAAAATTAAATATGGCAAGACGATTGAAGAAGTTTTGAAATTTAAAGAAAATTCTATAAAAGAGTTAGAAGAGATAACAAATATAGATGAGGAAATAGAAATATTGAAAAAAGATATTGATACAATTAAAAATGAGTTAATAAATTTAGCTAAGTCTATATCTGCTAAAAGAAGGGTATGGGCTAAAAATCTTGAAGTTTCTATTGAAAATTATCTTGAAAAAATTGGTATGTCAAAAACTAAATTTTCTGTATATATTTATTATCAAGAAGATCAAGAAGGATTAGTAGAGATTGATAAAAAAAGATATAAAATACATGAAAATGGTCTTGATTATGTTGAGTTTTGTATTTCTACAAATATAGGAGAACAACTTAAACCTTTAAGAAAAATAGCATCTGGAGGCGAACTTTCGAGAATAATGCTTGCTATTAAACTCTCTCTCTCTAATGTAGATAAAATTTCAACTTTCATTTTTGATGAAATAGATGTAGGTATAGGAGGTGAAACAGCAAATTTAATTGGTAAGCAAATTAAGGAGCTTTCTGAAAAGAAACAGATAATATGTATAACTCATTTGCCTCAAATTGCAAGATTCGCCGATAATCACTTTTTTGTAGAAAAAAAAGTTGAAGATAATAAAACAAATATTTATGTATATGAGCTTGAAGGAGAGTCTAAAATCAATGAAATCGCAAGAATGTTGTCAGGAACTGGTTCACCCAAAGAAGCTTATGAACATGCAAAATCTCTTATTATAGAAGCTCAAAAAAATAGATAATTAAAAAAAATAGTATGGAGAAAAAATGAATAAAATTTTTAATAAAAAAAAATTATTTTTTAATTTATTATTTTTAATTTCTATTTTATGTTTTTTTAGTTTATTAAAATTTTATATTAATGGTGCTGAAGATGCAAAAAATTTATTTTTTAATCTTATTAAATCAATGGAAAAAATGCTACCGAATAAATTTACTTCTAAATTGATTACCAATATTTTTGATCAAGATATAAACACAATGCCAGATTCATTTTTTATAAATAAAAAAAATGTATATTTTACTATTAATTATGAAAAAGGGAAGGATATAAGAATAGATGCTGTTAATATAAAAGATGAATATAAATCATTTTTTATCTCAAAATTATCTAATGAATATTTTTTTATTTTTCTTAAAGATAGTAAATATATAATTGATAGTTTTAGTGAATATAATATTGATTTGATTAATGAAAAAGATAATAAATGTTTTTATATTTATCAAGAATATAATGATTTTAAATATAATATTTATTTTGATAAAAATAATATATTTTCGGAGCTCCTATTAAAAATATCAGACAAAGATTTTCTAAAAGCTAATTTTTATTACAAATTAAGAGATAAATTATTAATCCCAGAAAAAATTGATATATATTTGTTTGAAACAAAAGAAAAGATTTTTTTTAAATTTGAAAATTTAAAATATTAGAAAAGTAATTTTAAATTAATCATAAATAAATAAAGAAAAAAAGATTAAAGGATATTTTTATTTTATAAAAAGCAAATTTAATTAATATAAAATAATTTATTTTTTATTTATTCGATAATAGAATAGGGGATATGTAGATTTTGATTTAGTTAAAAAATTTTATTTATTGAAGGGGAATATTTATGCCAGTTTCAGAGGATAAAAAAAAGCTATTTATTGCAAAATCAAAGGAATTTAAGGAGATAATAAATAAAATAGAAGCAGATATTTCAAATTTCTTGAGCCAAAAAGATCAAGCTTCAGAAGAAGAAAAACCCTATTTTGAATTTAAAATAATTGATCTTTATATGAATCAAATTACCCAATACATAGGCATAAATGATCTTGCTCAAAGTATAATGGGTATAAAACATGAAGATTCTCTTGATGAAGCAAGAAAGTTAATATACAAAATATTTGTAGCAATTGAAAAATTGGTCACACCTGTAATTGATGTTTCACTTGCAGATGTTGATAAAGAACAGCAAAAATTTGTTCACTTCACTGATGCTGAAAGATTTAACCTTGTACAAAGATTATTTTTTCTTATAGAAAAACTTGAAGAAGGATATGGACAAAATTCTAAATGGAAGCTTTCTTTTGTTGAGATGAAAGGAAGGGCTGCGATTTGTGCAAGAAATTTGTTAGATTATAGAGCATTAAAATCAAAAAGTGATCCAAGAATTGAAGGTTATCTTGAAAGAAAAAAGTTAAGAGATCTTGTAGAAAATTCCCTTATCGATGCTGCTTCAGAATATAGAAAGAAATATGAAATAGCAGGACAATCTATGGAGGATATGAAAAAAGCTATAGATTTATTAAGGGCCGTAGGAAGGTTATATATATTAGAAAATAATACTAAAGCACTTGAAAAAGTAAAAAAAACAATTAATTTATGGAAAGATAAGCTTGAAAGTGACATAAAGAAAAAAAGTGGAAAATAAAAATATTTTTGAAGAAAGTTTAAAGAAAGAAGATTACTTTATTTTTAAAAAAAAAATATTTATTATTAATAAAGAGATAAAATTCAATTTTTTTACAATTTATCTGGAAAATTATTTAATTGATAATAATCAAACGTTATCGCAAATTGAGAGCTATAAAACATCTTTAGAAAATAAAAAAAATTTTGACAAAGAAAAAATTATTTTTATCGATCTAGAAACTAATGGTCTTTATGGTAGTGGGAATTTAGCTTTTTTATATGGATTAGGATTTTTTTCTAATAATAATTTTAATATTTATCAAATTATTATAAAAGAATACTCTTCGGAAAAAAAATTACTTGATTATTTAACTGAATTTCTTGAGAAATTTGATATAATAATAACATACAATGGTGATAGATTTGATCTTGAAATATTAAAAACTAGAGCAATTCTTAATAGAAACAATAAATTAATTAATGTAATAGATAATAAATATAAAATCGATCTATATAGATTATTAAAAATAATTATAAATAAAAAATTATATAAAATTTATGGAAATTTTTCTTTATCGTTAAAAAATATTGAAAAAAATTTGCTTAAAATAGAGAGATTAAATGATATAGATGCATCAATTATTCCCGAATATTTTAAAATATTTATGAATACAGGTGACATATCTTATATTAATAAGATATCTTTCCATAACTTTATTGATATTTATTCTATGAAAAAATTATTGTTTTTTATTGAAGAAAATTTTTTTAATGAGAAATATTTTGATTTATTTAATTTAGTAAATTATTTTATTAGAAAGAAAAATTTTGAAAAATCAATAAAAATATTAGAATTAATATATAAAAATAAATACTTTGATAAAATAAAATATTATTACTATTTAATCAAAATATATAAGAAAAAAAGACTATACAATGAAATAGATTCTTTATTTAGTTCAATACCATATAATTTAATTATAAATTATTTTCCCCTTCTCGATGAATTTATAAAATATTATGAGTGGATCAAAAAAGATTATTACAAAATTATTTCTTTATATAATAAAAGTATTCATTTACTTAATTTAAATTTTGAACCTGAAAAAATTGACTTAATAAAAAAGAAGATTAAAAGAATAAATAATAAAATAGAAACTAATAATACAAAAAATAAAGAAGATAAAAAATATTTTTAGTTTATTATGAAAAAAATAGAAATAGCAGTAGAAAATTTTGATTTCCTTTTTGGATTTGAGACTAAAAAATGTAAAAAATTTATAAAAAAATTAATATTTAATATTTTATTTTGTAATAATTTAGAAAATATTAAAATAGAAATTTTAAAAAATAAGGAAAAGTTGGGATTTGATTTATATAATTTTTTAAAATTTTTAATCTATTTTAAAGAAAAAGATATAAGCTCTGCAATAAATTTAGTAGATCAATATTTTACTTCAGAATATAATGAAGATTATTATTTTTCAATGATAATTTATCTTTATTTTTTAGGTATTAGACTTTATGATGAAATTATTTTTAGAGATGAGATAAAAAATACAATATTTCTTTCAATAAAATATTACTTTGAAGGTCTTTATAAAGAGTCATATGAAAAATTGCTTATTTTAAAAAATAAGGAAAAGTATGCTACTCTTGTGGAAGTTTTAATTTTTTTAAATATGATAAAATTAAAATTTTTTAATGAAGCAGAAAAAAAGATAAAGATTTTATATAAATCAAATAGAAAGAATCCATATTTTATATTTTTAATTTCTGAGCTATTTGTTAAAATAGGTGAGTATTATAAAGCATATAAAATTTATAAAAGCAATATTTATTTAATAATAAATAATGAAAAATTAAGAAAGAATTTCCTTTTTATTTCAAGAAAAATAAATAAAATGGATAAATATACTTATTTATTTTTAAATTATAATAATATAATAAAATTTACAGAGGAAGAAATATTTGAAATGGGTTTATTTTTTCATGAAAAAGGAGATTTGAAATTAGCTTGTGATTGCTATAAAAAAGTAAATCCTAAAAAGTTTCCTGTAAATAAAATGTTTGCAATAGTTGGATTACAAACAAATAATTTTAAATTGTTTTCTGAAAGTATAGAAAATGAGAAGAATATAAGAGGGGAAGATTTTGAACTGGTAAAAATGAATAAACTGCTATCCTATTCAGATATATGGAGTTAAATATGAATATTAATTATAAGAATGAAAATATTAAAGATATTTTTATTTATGAAATTAAAAATAAAAATGATGATATAAATGAAAATATAAAAAAACTAGCATCATTGGTTCTAAATATAGAAGAAAAAAAGGAAGCTATTGATTTGATATTATATTTAATTGTGATTGCAATTAATAATAAAAAATATAAGAAACTTAAATTTTTATATGGTTTATTGAATAAATTTGAAATAGAATTTTTTGTTGAATTTATTGATGATTTAAAAAATATTTTTAAATCTATTTTTGATAAAAGACTTTATTCAGAAATATTTTTAAAAGTTTTATCTAAGTATAGTCCGTTATGGTTATACAATTTTTTACAACAGAGAAAAGGTTTATGTGATAATCTATGTCTAAGTTATTTAGAATATTTAGAAAATGAAATAAAAAATTTTGAAAGTACTAAAAAGGAATTAGATGAAATTATATATTCAAATATAAAAAAAATTAATTTAAATTACATAGATTATGATTATTTCTCTTTTATTTAATAAAATAAAATTTGTTTACAAAGTTAATTTACTTCAATTTTTATAAATTATTAGTTTTAAAAATATAATTTTGAAAAGATAAATATTTTAATATTTTTTTTATATATTTAATTTTTTTTTCATAAATTCTGGAATAGCAAGTGCAGCGTAATGAATATCTTCATTGTAATACATTAAATTAAAATCTTTTATTTTTTCCTTTATTAGAATTTTATCAACTTCAAGTGGATTATATCTTTTAGAAGCCATTAATACAGTAAAATAACCAGTAGGGTACATAGGTTCAGGGAAGAAAACAAAATTAATATATTTATATATTGTTTTTAAAGTTTTGTAAACTCTCTTTTGCATATCATCATAAGAGGGATGATATGGAGGTTCACTCTGATATATGGAGATGCCATCTTCTGTTAAAGCATCATAGACAGATTGATAAAAGTCACCACTAAAAAGATCTTTTGCAATAGTCTCAGGATCTGTAGAGTCAATAATTATTAAATCATAACAATTTTTTTTATTTTTTAAAAAAGCAAATCCATCGTCTATAATTAAGTTTGCTCTTTTGTCAGAAAGAGATTTAGTTAGGTGGGGGAGGTACTTTTGAGATAATTTCACAACCATTTCATCTATTTCGACCATATCAACCTTTTCTACATTTTTATGTTTTAAAACATGAGTTAAAGTACCACAATCTCCCCCTCCTATAATTAAAACATTTCTTGGATTTTTATGAGTAAAAGCAGCAGGGTGAACAATCATTTCATGATAAAAAAATTCTTCTTTTTCTGTTAATTGAATAATATTATCCAGGGTAAAGAGAACTCCATAATCTTTAGTTTTATAAAAATCAATTTGTTGGTAAGGGGATTTAACTGATTCTAATATTTCATCAATTTCGTAAACCTTACCACAGTTATTACTAGGTGAAAGAAGTTCAAAATATAATTTTTTCATAAAAGCTCCAAACCAAAAAATTATATTTTTAATAATTTTATTAAGAAAAAGAAAACAATAATAAAATTTAGGGTTTATGTTTTAATGTAACACCAGCTGGAACTTCAAATTGTCCTCTTTTTAATTCTAACCTGGAAGAACTACTTGCTTCAAATTTTTCTTCTAAATATTTATATATTATCCAAGGATCAATTGTTTCTCCGCATGTAAAAATATCAACTGCAGCATATTTATATTCCGGCCATGTATGAATAGCAATATGTGACTCTGCAATAACAATAACACCAGAAACACCGTGTGGTGAGAATTTATGGAATGTTGAAGAAATTATTGTTGCTCTAGCTTTTCTTGCTCCTTCTAGCATTTCATTTTCTATATAAATTTCATCGTTTAATATTTCAGGGTTACAATCGTAAAATTCAACTAAAATGTGTCTACCTAAAGCTTGCATCTTTATCTCCTTATAATTATTTTTAATTTTAATTTAATATATATTTTTTTAATATTAATACTAATTTTAATAATTAATTTTTTTAAAACTTATTCATTTTCATTTATATTTTTTTATAATTAATAATTAAAACATATCTTTCAATTAATACCTTTAATTATATTTTAAAAATTATATAGAAGCATTAGAAACAAAAACAAGAAAAATAAATGATTTTACCGATTTGTTATTGTATATTTGATAATTTCTCTAATAGTGATATATTGAGAAGATATAAAAAGATATTGACAGCATAATGAATGATAAATAATGTCAATAACACTTTCAGTCAATTCATAAAACCTCTAATTTTATTAACAAATCAAGAAAATTAGATATTATAATTTTTTAAAATGTCAATAAAAATTTTTGATAATTTAAAAAAATTTTTTTTATATTAAAATTGGAATATATAGAAGTAATTAATTATGAGGTGAAAATATGAATAAACATAATAATATATTTTATTTAATAAAAAAATTATACATTTTACTTATATTTTTTATTTTATTAACAATATTATTTTTTTCTTATGATCTTCCAGATGAGAAACCTAAAGAATTATATAATGATTTAATTAAAGAATCTACTATATATGATATGGGCATGTACTATAATTTTTATGAGCAAAATGAGCTCGTAGGTACTATTGTTGTTTATTGCAAAGATAACTTTAGAGTTGAATATAAAACACATCCACAAGAAAATATTATAATGTTTGTTTTTTCTGGTAATGATAAAAATTATATTTCAAGAAAAAATATTTTTTCAGATGATAATATTTTAAAAGATTGTTATAATATAATTAATTTTTCTTTTACATATTTTACTAAAATTATTAATAGTATTACTTTTGAGGATCTCAATAGTAAGAAAGTTGGGATAAAGATAGAAAAAGATCAAGGGTTGTACAAAAATTATAATAATAAGAGAGAAGTTAATATTATTAAAGTTACTTTAACAACCAATGAATGGGAAATATATTTTGAGGATGTCGGTTTAGATTTTGTTTTTGATTATTTAAGGGCTGTTTCTAAAAGGAAATCAAACTTTTCATCATTTTATACTTATTACGAATTCAAAGGAGGAGGATATAACACTTTTACTTTTTATACTACAAAAATGATAGAAAGTATTCAGTTAAAAAATAGAGTTATACAAGATATATATGATAAGTAAAAAAAATTTACAAAAAAATTTATTATAAGAAAGAAAAATTTTTTGTAAAAGAGTATTCTATAAAAATCTTAGAAGTATATTGTAAAGTTTTTCAAGTCCTTTTTGGTAACCATCTAATATTGCAAGCATTATATTATCTCCATTACCTGTTGTATTTACGTATAAATAATTAAGTGTATCATCTTTTGGTATATAAATATATGAAGTTATATCAATAGATGCAATTTGTTTACCAGCATACTCTTTTATGCTTTTTGTTTCTCCTCTTATAACTATAACTCTTTCAATATCATTTTTAATAAAATCATTTTTATAAAATATTAAAAGGTTTTGAATATTATCACTTTTTTCAATAGATATATTTAATGATTTTGAAAACTTTATTCCGAGTTTAGTTAGATTTGCTAAGAAGTTACTAATATTTAAGCTTTGAATTTTATTATTTGAATTATCATAAAAATCAAATATAAAAAATGTTTTTAAGGTAATAGTTTTAGAAGAGATATTATAATTTTTAGATTCTTTAAGAGAAGCAAAATTGTTTCTTATAAGATTTGCTTTTTCTCTTAAAACTTGGTTTTCATTAATAATTTTAATATAATTATCAATTAGGTCGAATATATCTAAAAATGCAATAATTGAAGAGTTGCCAGCAAATGGAATCTTTGAATATGAAAAATATGCTTTACCAAAATTATTAGTAGTTGTTTTATATTCTTTAGTTATAATATCTCCAACATTATTTAAATCTTTATAGAAAAATGTTATGGGTATATTTCTTACAGGTTTTGTTTCTCCTTTATCTAAAAACAAAACTTCATAAGTAAAAGGTTCTGTCTGTTTTTCATTTAAAAAAAGCATTGATGATGGAATATAAAGATTTGATTTTAGTTTTTTTGATATCTCAATAATTCTATCTAGATTTCTTTCAGCAACAATAAGCTTATTTTCATAATCAGATAGAAAAGCATTTTGAGAAGCTTTTAATGATTCAAATATTGCTTCATAGTAAAGCCCTTCTTTCAAATAATTGTTAGCTTTTTGTTCTGGTATTAAGAAGTACTCAAGTTTTTCTTGATATATCTTTTCAAGTCTTTTCTGTTCTTTTATTACAGCATCTTTAGAAATCCTTGCAAGAATATATACTATTATTTTATTATCAGATGTTTTCTTTAAATATTTATCTACAATTTCGAATTTAGAAATAATACCTTTTCCTTCAACATTAACTACTGATTTTAAGTAGTTTGAAAATTCTTCCTTATTTTCTGATATTTTATAAATTTGATTATTTTCTAAATAAGTATTAACGGTAGCTCCTAATAATAAAAATAGTTTAGATTGAATATCATTTAAGGCTATCTTTTCACCTTCTGATTCTTCCAAAACTGGTCCCCCAGAGCCAACAAAATAATAATAATTATCATCTTTTGGAATTTGAGAGATCCATTGTGGTTCTTTTGATGAAGAAATTTTTGATATATTAGTATCTTTACTTGTACAACTATAGATTAAAAAGTTAAAAATTAAAATAGATAGAGTTATTATAATTATAAAAAATTTTGATCTCATGAATTTACTCATAATTATACCTCATGCATATATTAGTTTTTTTAATAAAATTATTAAAAGCTAATTATATAGCTAACTAATAATATTAAATATATAAAAAACTATAATTAATATATTATATAATTAATATATTATTAAATTAAATAGCTTTTATATAATAAAATATTTCATAGAATAATAATAAAATAAAATAAAATAAAATCAACTTAGATAAATTTTTTCTATTATTCCTCCACCGATCACAATATCATCATCATAAATAACTGCAGATTGACCGGGGGCAGAAGCTTCTACATCCTCAAGTATATTTATATATAAAAAAGAATTTAATGCATTATTAGAACATAGTTTTGAGGAATTAAAATCGATTTTACATTTGACCTCTTTAGTTCTATATCGTATTTTAATATTATAAAATTCTTTTAAATTGATTGGATTTAAAAAAAGGTTTAAATTAGTTATTTTTATTGATTTTACAAAAGGTTTTTCTCCAATTATAATATTTCCATCTTCTTTTATCTCCCTAATATAAGTTTTTTTCCCAATAGCAATATTCAATCCTTTTCTCTGACCAATTGTATAATATAATGTTCCTTTATGTTTAGAAATAATTTCCCCCTCTTGACTAATAAAATATCCATTTTTTATAATATTATTTTCAGAGTTTGATAAAAGAAAAGGGACATAGTCTTTACCTTTTATAAAACAAATATCATAAGATTCCTTTTTTGAATATGGATTAATAAGATTATTGAATGCAATTATATCTTTAATATCTTTTTTATAAAAATTTCCACAAGGGAAAATTATTTTTTCTATTTTATTTTTAGGAATTCTATATAAAAAGTAGGATTGGTCTTTTTGAGAATCTAGAGCTTTTGAAATAAAAGACTTATTTTTTATTCTTGCATAGTGTCCTGTAGCAAAATAATTAACTTTAAGGTTTTCTAAGCAATAATCCATTAATAAACCAAATTTTATTTTTTCGTTACAAATTATACAAGGATTTGGAGTTTTTAAATTATAAAAATCATTAATAAAAGGTTTGATCACATTTTCTTCAAATTCTTTAGTTAAATCAACAATTACATGATCAATATTAAGTTTTTTTGCAATTAATTTTGCATCTTCGATATCAGAGAAAGAACAACACTTTCCTATCTCATACTTTTCTTTTGATCCAAGCATTGTGACACCAATAACTTCATAACCTTCTTCTAAAAGCTTATAAGCAGCAAAGCTTGAATCTATACCACCTGACATTCCAACTGCAACTTTTGTTTTCATATTATTATAAATTATAATTTTCTTAATATTATATTTTATTGAATTATTTCAAATATTTAAAGTATTTCTCAAGATTAATTCTAGAGAATTGATATAATTGATAATTTTGAAATATAATTTTGTTTAGTTTAACATTATTATCATTGTTTGAGAGCAAATGGTTCCATGTATTAACAAATATTACAATTCTATCATTTATTTTGTAAAACTGACTTGCAGGTAATTTTTCTGAATAATGTTTTATATTTTTGGTAAAATAATTTTGGTTATTTGAAAAAGTATTAGGAAAATTTATTTCTACAGGAATCCATCTTTTTTGCTTTAACTCTTCTAAATATAAGTATCTAATATAAAATGATTCTATATCAACTATTCTTTTATATTTAAAACTTCTGAAAAAATCATATATTATATCAATTAAAAATGAAGGATGATCTTCATCTTTAAATACTAAAGAATATTCTATGATTTTATTTTTTTTATCAATGTTTATCTCAGAAAATGAGATAAAAAGTAAACTGTTTTTGCTATCTATCTCTGGATAAATAATTATAGGACAAAAGTATGGGTCAAAATTATTTATTTTATTATTTTGATTTAAAAAATTGGTTAATTTTTTGGTTTTTTCGTTTATTTTATAAAAATGATAAATATTAAAAAAAAATAATAATAATAATAAAATTGAAAGATAAAGTATGTTTTTATTAATTTTTTTCTTGATATTTAACATAATATATCTTTTTCTTAAATATAATATAAAAAATTATTTAATAAATTCAAAAATTAATTTAATAGTAATTTTGTTAATGTTTGCTTAAAAATTTTATTTTATTAAAATATCTGAGACTATAAATAGGAGTAAAAATTGAGCTATAAACAAATATTATGTTTAATTATCTATTTTTTTGTATATATTTTGATTTCATCAAAAAGATTTAAGTTTTTCAATTTAGGTAGAACTGGAGTTGCTCTTTTTGGTGTAGTATTAATGTTTATATTTAAGCTTTTTTCAGCAAATGAATTTATTTCTTTAATAGATTGGGACACTATAATTTTATTATTTAGCTTAATGATAATAATAGAATATCTTGATGAATCTGGGTTTTTTGATTTTTTGTCTTTTTATATTTTTAAAGACTATTATGATCCAAAAAAACTTATATTTTTAATTGTGTTTCTTGTTGGATTATCTTCAGCTTTTTTTATAAATGATATTACATGTTTGATTCTCACTCCGATGATATTAAGAGTTTTAATAAAAAAAGGTTTAAATCCATTACCTTATCTTATTGCAATTGCAACATCTTCAAATATAGGAGCAATTATTGCATATACTGGAGCTCCTCAAAATATGATAATAGGAAATTTATGCAGTCTCTCTTTTTCAAAATATTTTATTTTAATGTTTCCTTTAGGCCTTATTTTACTTTATTTTAATTATATTTTTATTTTTTTATTTTTTAGAAAAAAATTAATATTAAATAAAAATATAAACCATCAAATTTATGAGAATAAAATAAGCTTTTCTAAAATTAATAAAATTATAAATTTAGAAAATATAGAAAAAGAAAAAAGTAAAGATAATAATAAAATAAAAATTAAAAACAGTATTTTTATCAATAAAAAAATAAAAGAAAAGATAGATTTATTTATTCATGATTTGAAGAGAATAAGAAGGCCTCTCTTTAGAAGATCTGTTACAGTTGCTTTATTAACCTTTTTATCATTTTTTATATTTAAACCAATATCGTGGGTTGCATTGATTGGAGCTGTTATTTTAATTGTTATTTCTAAAAAAAATGAAACTGAATATTTAAAAAGAATAGATTGGAATTTATTAATTTTTTTTATATGTTTATTTGGACTCATTGGTGCATTAAATGAATCTGGATTAACAATTTATCTATTTGAGAAATTTATAAAAAATTTTGAGCTAAATTTAAAAAATTTCTTTATTTTTAATTTAGTTTCACTTATTTTTTCAAATATATTTTCAAATGTCCCTTATGTTTTAATTGTTAAAGAAATAATACAAAAGATACCTGATAATAATATTTGGTATCTTTTTCTTGCATTTACAAGTACTATAGCAGGCAATATGACTTTATTAGGTGCAGTGGCAAATATTATTGTAGCAGAAAAAGCTAAAAACGAAGTACAAATATCATTTAAAGAATTTTTTATGTATGGGTTTCCTTCAACTTTAATTCTGTTTATTTTAGGTTTTTTTATTATTTATTTATATTGGTTGGTAATTCCTTTTTTATAAAAATAAAATCATTGTCTTTAATATCGACATATACATTTGATTTTTCACTGATTTCTCCAGAAAGAATTTTCAAAGCTAGTTTGTTTTCAATATTGTTTTGAATATATCTTTTGAGAGGTCTTGCTCCTAAATCTTTTTCAAATCCTTCCTCTACAATTTTATTAATGCAATTTTCTGTAAATATTAAGTTAATATTTTTATCTCTAATTCTTTCTGAAAGTTTTTTGAGCTCTAACTTTACTATATTTTTTGATACTTCTTTATTAAGTTTATTAAAAATGATAATTTCATCTATTCTATTTAAAAATTCTGGTCTAAAAAAGCTTTGAAGGATTTTTTTAAGTTGGGACTCTATTTCACTTATTTCACCTTTATGATTAAGTATTATATCTGAACCTAAATTTGAAGTCATAATAATAATTGTATTTTTAAAATTTACTGTTCTTCCATGCGAATCAGTTAATCTACCATCATCAAGAATTTGAAGAAGTAAATGAAAAACATCGGGATGAGCTTTTTCAACTTCATCAAATAGTATAACAGAGTATGGAGCTCTTCTTATTTTTTCAGTTAAAGTGCCACCTTCATCATAACCAACATATCCTGGAGGAGCTCCAATTATTTTAGAAACAGAATGTTTTTCCATGTATTCTGACATATCTAATCTTATTAAAGCTTTTTCTGAATCAAATAAAAATTTTGCTAAAGTTTTTGCAGTTTGAGTTTTTCCAACACCTGTAGGTCCAAGAAATAAAAATGAACCTATAGGTCTATTTGGGTCTGAAAGTCCAGCTTTATTTCTTTGAATAGCATGAGATAAAGAGGAAATAGCATGATCCTGACCTACTACTTCTTCCTTTAAATGTGTCTCTATTTTTAAATATTTTTCTCTCTCAGATTCTAACAATTTAGATACAGGTATTCCAGTCCAAGAAGAGACTATAATAGCTATATCATCTTCTGTAACTTCTTTTTTTAACATACTTTCAGAACTTTTTAATGTATTTAAAATAGCATCTATCTTTTTTTGGGCCTCAGGTATTAAAACATATCTTATTTTAGCGACTTCATCAAAGTTTCCTTTTCTTTGTTCTATATCCGCTTTAGCTTTAAGAGAATCAATGTTTTCTCTAAGTTTATTAACCTCTTTTAGTCCATTTTTTTCTATTTCCCATTTATCTTTTATTAATTTTATCTCTCCCCTTAGTTTTTCTATTAATGATTCAACTTTCTGAAGTCTTTTTTGAGAACTTTCGTCTTTTTCATTTGATAAAGCTCTTTTTTCAATTTCAAGTTTTATTAGCTCTCTTTGAAGTTTATCAATAGATTCAGGAACAGATTCAAGTTGAACTCTTAATCTTGAAGAAGCTTCGTCAATTAAATCGATAGCCTTATCTGGTAAAAATCTATCTTGAATATATCTATCAGATAAAATTGCAGCAGCAATTATAGCTTTATCTGAAATTTTGATCCCGTGATGAAGTTCATACTTTTCTTTTATTCCTCTTAAAATTGCAATGGTATCTTCAACAGTAGGTTCAGAAACTATAATAGGTTGAAATCTTCTTTCTAATGCGGCATCTTTTTCTATGTATTTTCTATATTCATCTAAAGTTGTAGCACCAATGCAGTGAAGTTCACCTCTTGCTAATGCAGGTTTTAGCATATTTGCAGCATCTACAGCTCCTTCAGCCTTACCTGCACCAACTAAAAGATGAATTTCATCAATGAAAAGAATTATTTTACCCTCTTGTTTAGCAATAGTTTTTAATAAAGCTTTTATTCTTTCTTCAAATTCTCCTCTGTATTTTGTTCCAGCAAGAAGAGCTCCTATATCAAGAGAAAGTATTCTTTTATCCTTTAAAGATGAAGGTACATCATTGTTTACTATTCTTTGAGCTACTCCTTCAACAATTGCAGTTTTACCAACACCTGGTTCTCCTATTAAAACAGGATTATTTTTTGTTCTTCTTGATAATACTTGAATAATTCTTCTAATTTCTTCATCTCTCCCTATAACAGGATCTAGTTTGCTTTCTGAAGCTTTTTTTGTTAAGTCTATAGTAAAATTTTCAAGGACTTTAAAGTTTTTATCTCCATCCTGAGTTTGAATAGTTTCTCCTTCTCTTTCCTTCAAATAATAATCTTTTAGTTTATTGTAATTTATGCCATACTTTTTAAGGATGTTTCCAGATTCACAATCTGTTAATAGGAATGCATAAAGGATATGCTCTGTAGATAAAAATAGGTCACTGATTTTCTTGGATTCTTGATCAGCTATAGCAAATATTTTCTGGAGAGTTGGGGAAGGATATATATTTGTATTAGATCCTGAAACTTTGGGTAATCTGTTCAAATATAAGTTTACTTCATTTTTTAAATTCTCTACATTTATTCTATTTGTATTTAAAAAAGATGTAAAAAGGGAATCATTTATCTCAATTATACCATATAATAAATGCAAATCATTTAATTCTGGATTACCGTTTATTAAAGCAAGATCATACCCTTTTTGAAAAGATTCAATTAAAGATTGTGTCATTTTTTCAAAATTAATCATACTACCCCCTAACCTAATTTAATTTTAAAATAATTGTTTAATATAAAAAAATTTATTAAAGTATTATAATATAAACTATAGTATAAATAATATACATGCTTGATAAAAAATATGCAATTTACTAATAAATAAAATAAAAAACATTTAATAAATAATTTTTATTTGTAAATTTTATAATATTACTTAGCAATTAAAATACCATCAAGTAAAATTTTTAAACTAAAATATAATTAAACATTATTTATTATTAAAAATATTATTTTAATTTTTATGAATATATATTTTTTAATTCAATAATCTTAAAAAAATGTTTAATTATTTTAAATTAAATAGTACAAAATATATACATGTGTGTAATTATTTTTAATATAAAATTTTTTAATTATATAATTTCATTTTAATATTTTTAAAATAATTAAAATGACAAATTATTAAAAAAATTATTTTCTAAAAAGTTGTTTTAAAAAAAATTTGATTTAAAATATAAATATAAAGAAATAATAATTTAATTTATTAAATAAAATTTTATTTTTAAAAATTAAAAAAATTTAAATTAGGAGGATAAAAATGAAAAGAATTAAATTTATTTTAGCGTTTTTTTTATTTTTATTTGTTTTCTCTGCTAATGTTTATGCTTTCCCAATGCTTGGGTTTGGTTTTGTTGGTTTGAGCCAAACAGTTCAAGAACAATCACAAACCGGTTTTCTTGATAATGCTTTATATGGTATAACTATAAGGTATAAGGGTTTTGGTATGCTTGGTTTTATTTTTGATATATTATATCTTGATACTAAATATTGGGTTCCATATGGGATGAACCCCACTGTTGTATATGGTCCTTGGCCATGGAATGATGTTAATAATACAATATATAATCCTGCTAAGATTGCTCAAGATGATTGGGAATATTATCATGACGAATTCATAGGTATGTTTGATCTTGCCTTCTTTTTAGCTTTAGGCAGAACTATATCTTTCCATTTTGCTTTTGGACCTACATATTGGTGGGCAACTCCATCTGATGCCTATAAAACAGATGATGATTTTAAGAAAGCTTATGATGCATGGTATGGTAAAGGTGGTTTTAAACTTGGGATGAACTTCAAACTTGGAGCAAATCTTGTTTTTGGTTTGATGGGAATTACTTTAGAGTACAACTATATAGCAAAAAGCATTAATGAATTTTTTGGTAGAGTTTTTGGAGATGATCCAAACCCCAATGATAAAGATTATTATGGAATGGATTATTTAAAAAGAATGGGATATTTAGAATTTGGGATTATTTTGTGGTTATAGTTAAAAAATGAGTAGATTTAATTAAATAAAATTAAAACTTTTAAAAAGAACTACCTTTAAGGTAGTTCTTTTTTTATTATAATTGGATTTCAAAAATAATATACAAGAAAAAAATATGATTTGGTTGATTAATTTAAAATGAGTGCTAATTAGAAAAATGATATAATAGTTTTTGAAGGAGAAATTTTATGAAAAAAATTATTGTTTTATTATTTTTTTTATTTTGTTTTTTTACTTCTATTTATGCATACCCTTCATATTTCTTTGATGATATTTTTGGTATAGGATTGGTAATTCACTCACAAGTAACTTCATCAGAATCTAGTACAGGTTTGTTTGATAGGTCTTTATGGGGAATAACTTTTAGGTATAAGTCTCCTAGTTTTTTAGGGGTATTGATTGATTTATTATATTTTAAAAAGATGTATTGGACTACTTATGGAGCATCACCATATTTTTATCCATATCCCTACTCAGAAGCTGAGTTTAAAAGTGCTTTTCCATCAATAAATTTAAGTGATTGGGATTATTATCATGAAGAATTTTTTTTACACCTTGATTTAGCATTATATTTTCCTCTATATCCATTTATGTGCCATTTTGCAATAGGACCATCTTTTTGGCTTGCAGGTGCAAACGAGGATGTATATGAATCGAATGCTTATTTTAAAATAGCATTTGATGAGTGGTATAAAGGAGGATTTACAGTTGGCTTTAATACGAAACTTGGTTTTTCTTTATTTTTAGAACCAATTTCAATTGGTCTCGAATGGAACTATATGACAAAAAGTGTTTCTGAATTTTTTGAAAGAGTTTTTAAAGATGATCCTGATTACACAGACAAAAAATACTATGGAATAGAATATCTTAAAAGAATGGGATATATTGAGTTTTTTTTAATATTATGGTTTTCTTGATATTTTTATTAATAAATTGATTGTAAAGAAAACTAGATAAAAATAAAAATTAAGATTAAAAATATAAAAAAGGGTTGCAACTTAAAAAGCAACCCCTTTTTTTAATAAAATTAAATATAATATCTATTCACTGTAGATTAATTTTGATATTTTACAATTATTGTAATAAAATTTTAATATATCTATAAAATTTTTTTGTTGTTTTGCCATATTATTTGCACCCCATTGGGACATTCCTATTCCATGTCCATAACCCTTACCATTAAAATAAACCATATTATTTTCAATTCTTGTATCAAATAGCAATGATTTAATAATAGTAGTACCAAATTTTTCCCTAAATGTTCTCCCTTTAATAGATAAATTAGTTCCATCATTAAAGATAAGATTTATTTGGTCTACTCTTCTATCTTCGTTTCTTTTTGTCAAAGTAATGCTAAATAAGTCTTTTTTTGTATTTAGGAGATTATATTTTATAAGTAAGTCTATAAACTTATTTACTTCTATATTATATTCCCAATTAATTGTGTTTTCTGAATATTCATCTAGTTTTATCTTATAATAAGGCAGGTCATTACCTCCCCATTCATATTTAGGAATAGTTAAAATACCACCTGATGAAGAATGGAAAAAAGCTTTAATTATTTCTTTGTTATAAGATAAAATTAGGTCTTTTGTTTCATTAGAATATATCAAAAAATCTTTATAAGAACTCAAATTAAAAACTTGATAGTTTGTAGAGTTTGTTATTTTAAAAGAAGGATTTGTAAGGATCTTTTCTACAACATATGTTCTTGAAACTACAGCTTGTGCTTTTAAAGCTTCTCTTTCAAATTTTGGTCCCATTTCTGCAGCTAAGACAGAAGCGACATAATCATCAAGCTCCAATTTTGATACTAGTTGCAAAAGAGAATTGTTTCCATTTTTGTCAATAAATATCTCTTTTCCAATATATTTATTCTTATAATAAAATCCAGTGTCAGTTAATATTGTGTTATTTAAATCTTTAGCTGTTAAATAATAATCTTTTTTATTATCTGTGACATAAAAATAGGTAGCTTCATCTATTAGTATGTTTACTTTATTAACATATTTAGGAACTTTTAATATATCAGTAATTTCATATAAAGTAGGTCTAACTTCATATGAATAGTTTAATTTACAGGAAAAAAAATTAATAAAAATTAAAAGTAAGAAAAATAATAAAATTAACTTTATTTTGACTTTTTTAGTTGTATTAAATAATTTATTCATATGCTCCTTTTAAATATAAATTTAAATTAATTTTTATTCAAAAACTTATTCATAAATATAAAAATAGATTTTATCTTTTCATTCCAATTGCAGTTTGTAGCAAAGAATCTGAAGTTTGAACAGATTTTGAATTAAATTCATATGCTCTTTGTGCAACTATCATTTGAACCATTTCATCTACAAGATTTACATTTGACATTTCAAGATATCCTTGTCTAACAGTACCAAATCCATCAATATTTGGCATACCTCTAATAGCTCTTCCTGAGTTTGGGGTTTCTTTAAATAAATTTTCTCCTATTGCATCAAGTCCTGCTGGGTTAACAAATCTATATAGATCAATTTGCCCAATTAATACAGGTATATCGTTATCATAAGTTTTTACAAAAATTTTACCTTGTGGAGTTATATTTATTGATTCGTAAATAAATCCATCGGGAAGAATGATTTCTGGTACAATTCGATAACCTTGAGATGTAACAACTTGACCGTTTTCATCGATTTTAAAAGAACCATCTCTTGTATATGCGAAGCTTCCATCTGGTAGTTGTACTCTGAAAAAACCTTCTCCTGCAATAGCAATATCTAATTTATTTCCTGTATGTTCTAAAGCTCCTTGGTGAAAAAGTTTTTGAGTTGCTGAAACTTTAGAACCATATCCTACCATCATTCCAACTGGTCTTACAGTTTCTTCTTCAATTGTAGTTCCAGCCATATAAAGCTTCTGGTATAATAAATCTTCAAATTCTGCTCTACCTTTTTTAAAACCGTATGTATTGACATTGGCTAGGTTATTTGATATCACATCTATGTTTACTTGTTGGGAACTCATGCCAGAAGCACCTATCCATAATGACCTTATCATTTTATCCTCCCAAAATTTTTATAAAATTATTATTTTTTATCTAACTACACCAACTTGATTTACCGTTTTTTCTGCAAGCATATCGTGAGATGTTAATGCTTTAGAATTAGCTTCAAAAGCTCTTTGAGCTTCTATAAGTCTTACCATTTCAATTATTGGATTAACATTTGCTGTTTCTAGATAACCTGAAAGAACATGCATATCTTTATTATTAATTAAATAGGGAACACCAGAATATTGAGTTTCTCTATACATTGAATTACCAATTTTTTCAGCATATTTAATTTCAGGGAAATTGTAGAATAAAATTTTATCAAGATACGAATATTCAGATTTGTTAAAATCTTTAACAAATATTTGACCAAATCTATCAATTATAAAATCTTTATCTAAAACATTTATATAGCCTTTTTCGCCTAAAACTTTAAATCCATCCTTTGTAACTATATAACCTTCACTATCAAGATTTAATTCACCATTTCTTGTATAAAATATTCCATAAGGAGTTTCAACTGAGAAAAATCCTTCTCTAAGTAAGGCAATGTCAAGTTTATTTTCAGTTTTGAGTAAATTACCTTGACTATAGTTTATGAATTTTTCATTAACTTCAACACCTGTACCAACTTTTCCAACTATAGGAGCAACATCAACTGAACCAAAGTCAAAAACTAAAACTTTATCATTCATTCTTCTTAGGAGCATTTGAGGGAATTCTTTAAATATTAATTGTTCTTCCTTATAAGATGTAGTATTGACATTTGCAAGGTTATTTGAAATAGTTGCTATTTTTTCAGCTTGTGTGATCATTCCAGAGGCAGATGTGTAAATTCCTCTAACCATATTTCCCCCATTTTAATTATTCAAACACTGAAGAATATTAACTTTAAAAATTTACTTATTAAAGCTTGTTTAGTTTATTAAGTTATCGGTAGATTATAAAAAATTAAACTTTTGCTATTGACAAAATTGAAAAAAGAATAAAAATAATAATATGGAAATTTTAATATTATTTATAAAAATATTTCTTATGATTTTTGTTTTATTCTTCTTCTTTTCATTAAAAGAAGTTTTTCTTAAGCTATACTTTTTAATTTTTTCAATTATGATTTTATTTTTTATAAGATTATTTTTAATAAATTCAATTTATTATGATTATATTTATTATCCAATTTCTTTTATTACTATTTCTATAGAATATTTTTTATTTGTAAAAAGTAGTATTTTTTTTAATTTTGGTTTAAAAACTTATATTCGATTTTATGATTATTTAAAGATTCCTGTCTATATTATAGATTCGTCATGTATTATGGATAATAGATTAAATTTTTTAATAAAAGAGCATGTTATAAAAGGAGTTTTTATAATTTATGATTTTATATATGAGGAACTCAAAAGAATTGCAACGAAAGAAGAGAATAAAAATAACATTATAATAGAAAATATGAGCAGATTAGATGAGCTTAAAAAGAAATATCCTCTTTTACTTATTGAAACAAAAAAAAATGAATTTAGGGGACCTGTAGATGATAAGTTAATTTATTATACAAGAAAAAATAGAGGTATTTTGATTACAAATGATTACGAATTGTATCAAAAAGCAAAAATGTTTGAAGTTGAGGTTATAGATATAAATATAATTGCAAACAACATGAAGATATTGAAAGTTCCTGGAGATAGAGTTTGTATAAAAATTATAAAAGATGGTAAAGAACCTGATCAAGGGGTAGGATACCTTGAAGATGGGACAATGGTCGTTGTTCATCAAGGCAAAGAATTTCTTGGTAAAAATATAAATGTAGTAATTGATTCAGTAATACAGACTCCAGCAGGTAGAATTTTATTTGGTAAAAAAATTGATGATGAAGTAGTTTCCGAAAACAAATGAAAAATCTTTATTAGATAATTTTCTTTATAAAATTATTTGAATTAAGTTAAAACTATATTAAAATAAAATTAATCTTAGATGAAAGGTTATTTTTTTTATGGTTAGACTTTTTGATTATTTGAAACTTGAAAATGTTATTGTTGTAGAAGGATTTAATAATAAAAGCGAGATATTTACTTTTATTGCTGAAAAATTTTCCAAGATTACTGGATTTGATAAGGAATTTTTATATGAAGAATTTATAAAAAGAGAAGAAAGCTTATCTACAGGTATTGGTCATTCCATTGCTATTCCTCACATCTTTATTGAAGGACTTGATGATATTTATGTTCTTATTATAAAATCAAATAGATTGTTAAATTATGGCTCTGTTGATAAACAACCGGTATTTTTAATTATTTCTTTTGTAGGAGGACTAAAAACTAGTAATAAATATTTAACTTTACTTTCACAAATTATAACAAATATTCAAAATAGAGGTTTACTTGAAAAATTGCTCGAAATTAAAGATCCTC